>DATBEY010000245.1:0-9949 GCA_036558765.1 Binatia bacterium
TCGCTATGGAGGAGATTCGTTCCGAGCGCAGGCTTGAAGTCACGCCCGATCCGGCGGCGGCGTTTGATTTTACTTTGTACAGAGCGGCGCTCAAGCCGGAGAGACAACGTTGAGAGTTCTCAGGAATCCTGCTGTTTAATTCTTTGCAGCAGCTCTTTGACGGAAGATTTGGCTATGACGCGGTCGAATTGCGCGCGATAATTGCTGACGATACTGACGTGGTCAATGACCATATCGTACACCTTCCACTGACCATCGACATCGTGCAGCTGATAATCGATGGGAAGCTCGTCGCCGCTACCGCTGATGACTTTGGTCTCAACGGTCGCCAGGGGACCCTCACGAGTCTCCTGCTCATATTGAACTTTTTCATCGCCCGAAGCACGTACTGACCGTCCATAGGCGCGCAGTAATTTTTGCGTAAAGGCATCGACAAACTCGCGCTGTTCCGTGCCCGCCAATGCTTGCCAATGTGTGCCGAGCGAGCGTTTTGTCATTTCCGAAAAGTCAAAGCGGCTAAGGACAAGCGCCATGGCGTTTTCCGGCAACCCGGACGCGCGTAATTGCGCTACCGGCGTACTCACCAAAATCGCGACAAACTCGTTGATTGTCGCCTTTAGCTGTGAAGTGGGTTCTCCTGCGGACGCGGCAGAACTGGCGGAAATTATAATAAAAAATGACAAACTGACCATCAACCTAGTTAAAAGCCTCATGATTTTCTCCGTCACGACTTAATCGTTCGTATATTAACTTTTGATTGTGGAAGCATATCACTGCTGAAACGATCATCAAGTAGCTGAACAAGTTATTTTCGTGTGTCGTGTTGGACTACGGTGACGGTCTAGGCTCTATGCCCTAAATTCCAGCGACCTTTTGCAGTGACGGTTGTCGTCACGCTTGTTCGTTTCTCTTACTTTTTTTACTATGCACTCGATCGGAGGATTATTGACGTGCGCTACTTCGCCTACGGCTCGAATATGAACTGGCCACAGATGCAACGGCGCTGTCCGTCATCAAAGTTCGTCTGCGTCGCCCGGCTCGCGAATTATCAGTTCGGCATCACCCGCCATTCCCGTTTGCGCGACTGCGGCACAGCCAACGTTTTTCCCGGCCCCGGAAAGGAAGTATGGGGCGTGGTTTATGACGTGAGCGATTCGGAGCTTCTGATTCTCGATCGGTTCGAGGATGGCTATCGGCGCGCGATCATGCCGGTTTATGCGCTCGGTGACGGCGTTCAACCGCTCCACGCCTTGATCTATATCGCCGAGATCGAATTCAATGTTCCGCTGCCGAATTCCGAATATAAAAGGCTCATTCTTGAAGGCGCAAAGCATTGGAACTTGCCGGAATCCTACTGTTTGATGCTTGAAAAAATTGAAGCGCTTATAGTTTCTTGAATTATGTTCGTACCCGCGCCGCAAACTGAAAAACCTCGTCACTGATAGACAAGCCGCAAACCCTGCGATAGAGTCGGCGCAATTCAGCGCGTTCTCTTATTATCTATGGCGTTGGACATTACCCAGGTCCGCGAGAGCGCGATCCACGTTGCCCGTCATCGTAGGACACGTAAAATCGCGATTTGGATCGCCGCGATTTTCGTCGGTATCGGAGTCCTGCTGGGGTTGATCGCGCCGCCCCTATTGCGCGGCAAGATCGCCAGCGAGCTTAGTACTAAGCTGCACCGCCAAGTCTCGATCGAACAGATCCGATTCAATCCTTATACGCTGACGGCGACCATCCGCGGTTTCTTGGTAAAAGAACGGCAAAGCGAGACGCCTGCTTTCTCCTTCGAGGAGTTGCTTGTCAACCTGGAAATGCGATCGCTTTTCCGTCTGGCGCCGGTGATCAAAGAATTGCGTCTGGTAAAGCCCTATTTCCATGTCGTCCGAAACGAAGATCACACTTATAATTTCAGCGACCTGATTGACGAGTTCACCAAAGAAACACCGGGACCCAAGAAGCCGCCCGGGCCCACTCCACGCTTTGCCCTAAACAATATCCAAATTCTTGACGGCAAAATCGACTTCGACGACCGACCGGAACAAACGAAACACGTTATTTCCGCCATAAAACTAGGCGTGCCGTTCATCTCCAGCATTCCTTCACAGGTTGATATTACAGTTCAACCCTCGTTGTATGCTTTGGTGAACGGCGCACCATTTGAGATCAATGGGCAGACCAAGCCGTTCAAGGACTCGCACGAAAGCACCATTCATCTCGATATCGACAAACTGGAGCTGCCGAAATATGTCGAATATTCGCCCGTGGATCTGAATTTCAAAGTCCCATCCGGGCAGCTCGATGCCAAACTTACGGCGGCCTTCAGAACGTTGAAAGACAAACCCTCCATGCTATCGATTTCCGGGAACGTGGGGCTGAAGCAGCTTACGCTCCAGGACAAAAATGATGCGCCGCTGTTGACATTGCCGGCGTTCGATCTCGTCGTCGATGATATTGAGGTTTTTTCGCAAAAGGCAGCTTTGAAATCCATCAAGGTAGAGTCGCCGGAGCTTCACGTGACCCGCAATCGCGACGGTTCCCTGAACCTGGCATCGTTGATTGCGCCGAGCAAAACCGAAAAGCCTCCGCAGCAAAAAACCGATGAGAAACCCTTCGGCTATCAGGTTGGTGAGATTGCTGTCGACCAAGGCAAAGTGATCTTCGCCGATCAAGGCCCGGACCGACCCTTTCAGAAGCAGCTGGAAAATATTCATATTGAGATCAAAGGACTTACTAGCGAGTCCGGGAAAAAAGCCAGCACCGAAATTTCTTTCCAAACCGACGCCAAAGAAGAGTTCAACCAGAACGGTACGCTGCAGCTTACCCCGCTGGTTGCCGAGGGCAAAATCGAGCTCAAGAGCTTTCAGCTCAAGGGGCTTCGTCCCTACTACGAAAATCTCCTTGGACTCGAAATAACAGAAGGGATGCTCGATCTCAGCTCTCGCTTTGCGGTCCAGGAAAAGGACGATAAGCAGTTGCAGACCAAACTTGACGAGCTAAGCGCCGCCCTGCGCTCGCTGCAACTGAACGTGCCCAACGAGCGCCAACCGCTCTGGCGTAGTCCGCTGCTGGCAATCAAAGACGCCACGGTGGATGTCGAAAAAAAGTCGATCCTCCTCGGTTCGGTCGAAGGTCACGAGGCCAATGGCTTCATCCAGCGCAATGCGGACGGGAGCATCAACTTCGCCAGGGTAATTAAGACTCAGGCGGGTCCAGCCGAGACCAAAAAGCCGGAACCAGGAGAAACAGCGGAGTGGGCGGTACAAACGAAACGGGTGGCGTTTGACCGATTTCGCATAGTCTTCGAAGATCGCATGCTGAGCTCTCCGGCCCGCACGACCATTTCTGCTCTTTCAGTCCTCGCAGAAAATGCTTCCAATGTTAAAAATTCGCGCGCCAAAGTCAGAATCCGAGCTAACATCAACGATAAAGGACGTTTAATGCTGGCGGGAGACCTCGGCACGCGGCCGGTTGTTGGCCGTTTCAATCTCGTGACGCAGGGGATCGAGGTCGTGCCTTTTCAGCCCTACCTAGCGGATCAGGTTAATTTATCGTTGACGAGCGGCGCTGTTGGCAGCAAAGGCATTCTTACGGTCGATACCAGCGGCGACGGTGCCGCGAAGGTAAACTACGAAGGCAATGTGCAAATCGCGGATTTCACGTCGATTGAAAAAGATGCCTCGCAGGATCTGCTCAAGTGGAAATCCTTAGATCTCGGCGGGATTCAGTTCGCTTTGCAGCCCCTGCAGTTACGGATCAATGAAATCAATCTTGCGGATTTCTACGCGCGGATCATTCTCGGAGCCGACGGTAAGCTCAATCTGCAAAAGTTGACCGTCCAAAAAACCGACACGGGCGATGCCGGAGCAAGCAAGCAGGCGGCGCCAGCCGAACCGGCGCCTCCTGAGCCTAGCAGTGAAAAGCAGGTCTCCATCGGCAAGATCAACTTGCAGGCGGGCAATGTTGACTTCAGCGATTTTTTCATCAAGCCAAATTATTCCGCCAATCTCACGGGAGTTCAGGGGTCAATCTCCGAGCTCAAACCGGAAACTCCAGGCGATCTTTCAATCCAGGCGAAACTCGACAATGCCGCTCCCGTCGATATCCAGGGTAAGATCAACCCGTTGTCGAAGGATCTGTATTTGGACATCGCTGCGAATGCCAGCGAAATCCAGCTGAATCCCATGTCGCCCTATTCGATCAAGTATGTGGGATATGGAATCGAGAGAGGTGAGCTCTCGTTCAAGGTCAAATACAAAGTAGAGAACCGCAAACTCGACGCGCAGAATCAGATTATTCTCAACCAGCTGACCTTCGGCGAAAAAGTGGAGAGTCCCACTGCCACGAAGCTGCCGGTCTTATTGGCCGTCGGCTTACTGAAAGATCGCAATGGCGTGATCGACGTCAATTTGCCGATCAGCGGCTCCCTGGATAGTCCCGAGTTTAGCGTTGGCGGAATCATCCTGAGGCTCGTCATCAATATTATTACAAGAGCCGTGACTTCTCCCTTTGCCTTGCTTGGTGCTGCCTTCGGCGGGGGCAGTGGCGCGGAGTTGAGCTATGTCGAGTTCGATTACGGTCGTTCGACTCTGACACAGAGCGCTGAAGCCAAAATCAAGTCGCTTGCAACAGCAATGAACAATCGCCCTGCCCTCAAACTCGACATCAGCGGTCGCGTTGATCCGGTCAATGACCTCGAGGGTCTCAAGCAAGCCTCCATCGAGCGCAAGGTCAAAGCACAAAAGATGAAGGAACTGGTACGGCAAGGAACTGCGCCCAAATCGGTGGACGACGTCCAGGTCGACAAGGCTGAGTACGAGCGCTATCTCAAGGCAGCATATGGCGATGAGAGCTTTTCAAAACCGAGAAACGTCATCGGTCTCGCTAAAGACTTGCCAGTGGCGGAGATGGAGGGCCTGATGCTTAGAAATACCCAGGTCACCGACGATGATCTGCGTAACCTGGCCAATCGCCGTGCCCAAGTGGTTCAAGAACGCTTGCTCGCCACCGGACAAGTGACGGGAGACCGCATTTCGATCGTGGCTGCGAAACCGGTTTCTGCGGAAGAAAATGAGAAAACCAAAGCCAAACTGAGCCGGGTTGATTTTTCGTTGCGGTAAGGTTTTCCTCGAGTGAGCTTATTGTTTTCGAGAATCTACCCTGGGTTTGTGCACGCCTTTCTTCTGTTATAGACTCGCCCTTGCGTCAGGAGGCTCGTCGATGTCCCAGCTAAGAAAAACCGCCAAACCAAAAGTCACCATCATCGCCAGTAAAGGCGCCAATCAAGCGATCAACTATTTGTTGGAAGATCGAGACGAGTTGGAGTGGCTGGTCGCTATTGGCAGAAATCACAAGGGTGATATTTTCTTTTACGACACCGGCGGCGATATTATTCAGGATCTGGGCGCCTTGGAATATATCAAGGAAAGAATTGTTAGAGACTACTTCGGAGAATCAGAGGAATAATCCTGGGGCGCTATTGTTGTCATTCCGGGCAAGTGAAGAATCCTTCCGGATCATCGTCCAAAAGCAACTTGCCCGATTTCCTGAGACTCCCGCATTGAAGGTTGAATAGCTCTAGCCCCGCGGAATCTTCGGCTTGATCTTTAGCGCCGGCGCCCCGTCGGGCAGGAAATCTTCGAGATTCACAGTTTCCCATCCCACCGGCCTTAATCGTTCGAACTCATCACGCCGTTTTGGATCGCACTCCGGCGGTTTTGTGGCGTCGATGATCATCTTACCGCCAATCCGGTGCCAGCCCGGCGCTCCGGGATGACCGAACTCGGGACAGGACGGATCCATCGCGTGAATCTTGGCGCCATTGATAAGCACAATGTCCTCGGCCGGATTTACACGCGTGTTGATCGCCCAGAGTATCTCCGCATAATTAAAAATGTCGACGTCCTCGTCCACGGCAATGGCCACTTTGGGATGCTGGTATTCGCTCGACAGCACCGACATTAGAACATTGCGTGCCTCGCCGTAATAACGCGGCCTCATCTGCACCACGACGCCGAAAATTCCCGGCAGCACCAACACGTTCTTGACGTCCGCCAGGCCGCCGACGGTTCGCGCCCGGCGTAGAATCTGCGCGGACATCGGCACTTTATGGTAAACACAGCCCTCGACTTCGGTACCGTTCTGAATATTTTTAAAAATCGCATCCGCGCGCATCGTCACTGCTTTGATGTGAACGATCGGATTCATCCCCGAGCCGGTGAGGTAATAATCTTGAAATTCGCTGAACGGTCCCTCTGGCTCTCTCACCTTCGGCGGGATTTCTCCCTCGAGAACGATCTCCGCCCAGGCGGGCACTTCGAGATCGACCGTGCGGCACTTCACCAGCTCGACATCTTCTTGCAACAATGCCGCAGCGATCTCGAGTTCGTCGACGCCATACTGCGTCGTCGTCGCCGCCGCGAAATAGTACATCGGATGGTGTCCGATCATGATCGCCACCGGCATCGGCTCGTTCTGTTCCTCGTACATCTGGTAGTTGGTCCACGCGTGGCGCGGATACAAAAGAATACCGGTTTTCTTCGGTCCCTTCATCTGCAATCGATGAAAACTTAAATTGCGCCGGCCGGTTTGCGGATTTTTCGTGATCATCAAGCCCGAGCCGATGAACGGGCCACCGTCGCGGATGCCCGCCTGATGAATCGGCATCTTGGTAATATCGACTTCGTCGCCGATGAGAACTTTTTGTTGCACCGGACCGGTTTCGACTAATCGTGTAGTGCCGAGCTTTTCAGTGCGCCGAACGAACTCCGGGATCATCTCGTCGCGCTCCGTGCCGAAGGCCGCAGGCGCGATCGCGACATCGCCCGGCGCCTGGCCCAAGCAGCGCCACCCCGGATAGCCGGGCAGGTTTTCAAACAACAGCGCTCGATCCCGCGCTTGCCACAAGAGCGCGCCCATTTGCGTGCGTGGATCCACCGGCTTGGTTATCCTGGCGAGGAGGCCAGCTTTCTCCAATTGATCGATCCACGTACGCATATCCAGCGGCATAAAACCCTCCTCGGACGCTTTCGGTTAGCCATAGCATGACAGGAATGCACTGGCCAATTGAACTGGAGTGATGGAGCGCTGGAGTATTGGGTTCTCTGAGGCAACTGATGATCCGATCTCTCCATCTCTTCTTCGAGATTCATCAACCCATTACTCCAACATTCCATTAGCCCGTTCTGTTCTACACGCTTGACTGCCGCCGTTGCTTCCCCTACGTTGCGGGGATGACAGCGATCACCTCTCTCTTCGGGATGGAAAAACTCCCTCCGGCCAAGGCGCGCGCCCTGAGCATTGTCTATGCCTCGAGTATTGCGCTGATGATGGGCGTCAATTTTCTTCAGCCGGCGCTGCCTGCTCTGACTCAGCCGTTCAACATTAGCGATGCGCAACTCTCCTGGATCATGACCCTGTTTACTGCGCCCGCGATCGTTTTGTCGCCGATCTTCGGCATCGTTGCAGATCTCTATGGCCGCCGCTTATTGCTCGGTTTTGGCTTAATCACCTTCGGTGTTTTCGGCACCGCGATGGCATTCGCGCCGAGCTTCGGTTGGCTGCTCGCGCTGCGCGCGCTGCAAGGAGTCGGCTTCAGCGCGGTGATTCCACTTACGATCGTACTCATCGGCGACCTGCTGGAAGGTGACAACGAAATTAGTGGTCAGGGATTGAAAGTCTTTCTCGATCGCATCGGCTACTTCATATTTCCGCCTCTCGGCGGCGTGCTTGCGGCAATCGCATGGTTCTGGCCGTTTGTCTGCTATGCGCTCGCGGTTCCGCTGGGTTTGATTGCCCTGATCTGGATGCCGGAAACCAAGGGCAAGACCGGCGATAAACCGACCGCTTACATTGCCGATATTCTCCGCCTGACACGCCATCCGCGCCTAGTGATCGCATTCTCGGCCGGTTTTCTCCGGTTTTTTCTTGACTACGGGTTTCTCACCTATTTTCCGCTCTTTCTTGTTCGCACCCAGAACGTCTCCACTGCCACAGCGGGATTCCTGTACATCTTTTTTTCCGTCGGCGCCATGATCACCTCCAGCCAGGCCGGGCGCATCGCCGCGGGACGTGACAAAGCGAATATTTTATTCTTGTCGTTTGTGGTCAGCGGCGCCGCCGTTAGCGCGGTGCCGTTTATTCATGGTGCGTGGCTGGTGGGTTGCGCGCTGTTCTTTTACGGTCTCGCCAACGGCGTGATTTCACCGATGCAGAAGAGCCTGCTGACGCAGAACGCTCCGGCGGAGCTTCGTGGCGGCATCGTGTCCTTCGATCGTCTGATCCAGCAGGTGTCCAAGACAACCTCGACGTCAATTGTCGGATTGCTGTTGGTCAGCGCGGAGCTGCCGACGATCTTCTGGATCCTCGGCATCCTGTCTTTTATCAGCGTGGGATTGATGGCCTGCCTGCTGCCGCGCGGCCAGCCTATCGTCGCGCGCCAGCCCGCCTCATAATAGCCGCGCGATCTTCAGTTAGCGCGTAGCTCCGGTTGCGCCTGCGCAGTCGTACGGGCGTCGGCTTTGGCAATGATCACGTCGGCGTTCATGCCCGGCCGTAATATGTTCTCGGGGTCAGCCACCATGACTTCAGTCGGGACAACTTGCAGGGCTCGTTCTTCGCGGCTGAGTAGTTTGCTCGGGGTCGAGTCGGATTCTAAGTGGATACGCCGGATCACGCCGTCGAAATTTGTTCCTGGATACACATCCACTCGGACATTCGCTTTCGTGCCGGGCCGCGCAAAACGAAGTTGCCCTTGCGGTAGATAAGTGCGGACCCAGAGGCTGCCGGTGCGAACCAGCAGCGCGACGGGCTTGCCGGCGGTGACGAGATCACCGGCTTCAATATCGACTTTTTCCACCAGCGCATCCGCCGGCGCCTTGATCACCGTTTCGTCGAGCTGCGTGCGGATCCACTGCACTTGCGCTTGCGCCGCTTCCGCCGCCGACTTGGCCTGGGCAATCTCCTCCTTGCGAAAGCCGCTACGCAACTGTCGCAGCCGCGCGGCTGCTTCAGCCAGACGCTGTTTCACCCGTTCCAACTCTTCTGGACGCGTCCCGGCCAGCAAGGTCTCGTAGCGCTCGCGCGCTACCCTCGCCCGCTGCTCGGCGTCTTGCGTTTTGCCCAGCGCCTCTTCGTATTCCTGTCTCGGGATCAAGTCACGCCGGCTCAGATCTTCCGTGCGCTTCAGAGACTTACGTAGGCGCTCCGCCTGAGCTTTGTTCGCGCTCCAGTCCGCCTTCATCTGATCGATTTCGTGCCGCCGCGGACCGGCGACGAGTTGATCCAACTCGGCTTGCGCCTGCTTGGCCGCGGCTTCGGCTTGCTCGATTTCTTCCTTACGATAGCCCGCGTTGAGCAGCGCTAGCCGAGCCTCAGCCTGATGCAGGCTCGCTTGAGCTTCTGCAAGAGATGCGTCCAATTCGTGCGGCTCGAGTAAGACTAACGGCTCTCCCGCCTTGACGGTTTCTCCCTCCCGGGCAACGACTTTAAGCACTCTGCCGCCGAGTTTGGAGCCTACGTGGATGTGATCGGCTTCGATCACACCAGAGAAAACCAGCGTGCGATTCGTTGCCGCGTAATTCCACAGGAAATACCCGGTGCCTAGGACGGCGGCGATAACAACGGCGATAATGATAGAACCGCGCTTCATGATGACAAGTGATTCTTTTTAATGGACTAAGAGACTACCCGAAATGCACGATGATCGCCGCTATTGTCATCTCGACCGAACAGCGAGAGATCATTAAGGCACATACGAAGAAAGATTTCTCGCCCATGGCTCGAAATGACAGTTGCAAACCGTCTTGTAAAACTAAGCAAACATTGTCAATTTCCGATACCGATACTAGAACGCCTTGAACTCTTTGTCTTCTCGGCTTTCGATTTCCAGCTGAATCGTGACGTGCTCAATATTATACCTTTCTTTGAGCGTGTCCTCGATGCCGTTCAG
>DATBEY010000246.1:0-7714 GCA_036558765.1 Binatia bacterium
TAGCGCTTGCCGGCGTAGTCGCCAATCTGGCGATTGAACTTCATGTCAGGGGCGCGAAGCTTCGGTTTGCCTTCGGGAATTAACCGATTCAAGGACTCGATAATTTCGCAGTCTTCCTTGTAGTAGAGATTACGCGCTTCCTCGTTGAGCCGTTCCAAATCTTTCGGCGGTTCTTTCGCGGTAGCTTCATCAAAACGGCCCTTGAAACCCCAGCGATAAAACCGCGCGGCGGCACTGGAATGGTCTTTGCCGAAAAGATCGTATCCGGTGGAGAGCCATTTGTTCAAATATTTTTGCAAAATTTCAACGGGTATCTTGCCGGCTTTCACAATGCGAGACAGTCCGGTTTGGCCGGTGAACAAATGAAACGCTTCTTCTTTCAACATCGGCCCCATACTGCGCGACAACGGCGCGAAGCTGGAATGGTGCAGCATCGTGAGCTGATATTTGCCGTCCCGATCGATAAAACAGGTATAGGTTACGAAATCGATGAAGTTTTCGACGGGCTTGTTGAACGCGCCCAACAATCGCGTGCCCTCGTAGGCGCGGCGCTCGAGCAGCTTTCTCGCTTCCAGTTTCCCTGAATCGCCGAAATTGTTGATGAGCACATGACACATCTGCCAGCCGTGGCGCTGCTCTTCGCGCATGACTCGGAGCAAGCACTGGCGATCGTAATCGCTCGGCGCAGTATCGATGAGTTTTCGTTGTTGCTCCGAAGAGCCAAATTCTGTGTCACCTTGGTAAAAGATCAGATGGAGAAGCGCGTCGCGCATGTCCTGGGTGGGAACGTCGAGAAGTTTGGCGAATTTTTTGCGACCCTTATAGTCGCCGAACTCGATGTCGGGACCGGTGCCCTCGTCATAGAACGCGTCGAACTTATAGTCCTTCACCAGCGCAGGCTCAAAGCCAATATCCTTCTGCCATTTGTAAAAAAGGTCCTTCCAGTCATCGAAACCCGTAATCTTTTCTGCCATTAATTCCTCCGTCGTTGTACGTTGACCCACGCTTGCGTGAAGCGCGGTTGTTCGATCTTAACGCAAGCGAAATGCCAGCGATTGTCCTACGAATCTCGGAAGAATCCGGTGCAAGTTTTATCTTCTACGGCGAGGGATTCTTACGCGTCGGAAAAACGGCTGGGTGTGTTATCAAAGCTGAGAAAGGAGCTTGAAAGCAAGGGTGCAGGTTTCGTTGAAGGAAAGGATCTCGAGTCTCTCGATATGCGCTTCGCGCTACTCGGGAAGTCGGGGTATAGCGAGCGCCCGCAAACGAGGACGGCGGATTTTTGGCTTCGCCTGAGAGGTCACATCGAGATACAGTTGCTCGCTGTGCGATAAGAATCTTGTCAAAGGTCGTAAACGGGGGTGTGAATGGCAACGTGCTCGCCACGCGCAATGGCGCTGACGATATCAGCCCGGCTCACAATACCAACGAGCTGATCACCGTGCATGACCGGAACGCGCTTGACGTGATGGGTCATCATTAACTGCGCGATTTCTTCCACGGGAGTTTCTTCATCAATGCTAACAATTTTTTTGCTCATGATCGATTTTACGTCTTTGCCCTTTTTTGCCACGATATCGGCCTCGGAGACAATGCCGATGATTTTGCCTTTCTTGCCGGCGACCGGCGCGCCGCTAACCTGATTTTTAATCAACGCGTTCGCTAGCTGCTTGATCGTCATGGTCGGCATGACCGTAATTACGTCCCTGGTCATGATATCCTTCGCAAGCATTGGGTTTCCTCCTGGAATCGCTGATTAACCGCCACCGAGTCATCGCCGATCCAACTCACGGCACAGAGACCTCGTCATTTATCTTTGAACCGGGCTGTGAATACACGAAAAACCAGTGAAAGCCAAGAGCCATCCAATCATGGACGCCATTGACGATGCAACACTCCATACGAGCCGGCGGATGTGCCACCGTCGTTGTCAGATGCAACCTTTGAGATCGGCGGTCAAATGCTGATAGCGGTCGCGAAACTCATCCATGCTGCATGGGCGGGTTGTCGATGATGCCGCTTCGGCAAGCAGTCGCAATTTATCTTCGTCGGAAAAATCTTCCCTTTCGAGTCGAATCATATATTCGCGAGCGACTTTGTAGGATGGCGAATCGATCTCGACGCCGCGGACTCTAGTTTTGCCGGTCTTCGGGTCTCGCAATGCAGCAAAATCCAAATATTCGAGCTTGCCGTCGATCAATGCAACCAACGCGCCCGAGAGTCTGCCAGCCTTGCCGCTCGGACTCAATAGAAACTCGACCGCGCCATACCCCAGGGTGCGGACATATTCGCAGTCGAACGCGACCGGTGCGGCCGATCTGAGCTCATATCCGATATTCTTGTGCACGATAGCAATCGATGAGGAGCGACCGGCGAAACGGTGTTCGACCAGAGTCTTTAAAATATACGCAAGATCCACTTCGGCAAGTCGGAGATGGCCGTAACTGTCGTGCGTAATCCGCACCCCTTCGATACCCTCGAGCTCTTCAACCGGCATGTGCTCGAGCAGGCCCTCAGCAATAATCGCCACGCCATCCGGGCGGTTCCAGAGCGCTCGCCGTTTAAGAATCGCGCCTTCGAGGATGTCGCAGACAGTCGACATTCGGATTGGGCCGGGAAATTCTTCCGGCACGAGTGTGAGCGTCGCGCCGGTCGCTTTCCCGATTCCTAAGGCGAGATGGCCGGCGGTGCGCCCCATAACGACGACGAAGTACCACCGCCCCGTGGTTCGAGAATCTTCCATAATGTTTTGCACCAGCTCGCTCCCTAGCTGTCGCGCCGTTTCGAAACCGAATGTCGGTATTTCCCCGGGTAGGGGCAAATCATTGTCGATGGTTTTAGGCACGTGACAGACGCGAATACGGCCCTGCGCCTGCTTCGCCACTTGACTTGCGGCGAACATCGTATCGTCGCCTCCAATGCTCGCTAGGTAACCGATGCCGAGCCGGTCGAGGGTGGCGACCACGCGCTCGAGGTCTTCGACTTTTTTCGTCGGATTGGCCCTGGAGGTATTCAAGATTGATCCGCCTTGGAAGTGGACTCTTGAGACGTCATCGTGATCGAGTTCTTTCGTATGGCTCGAATCGCCTCGCATCAGCCACTGAAAACCATCAAAAATGCCGATCACTTTGCGGGCGCGGGTGCGAGCCTCGAGCGTGATAGCGCTGATAACACCGTTGATCCCCGGCGCTGGTCCGCCGCCGACCAAGATACCGACATGACTAGAGTCGCTCTGAGCTACCATTGTTATGCTACTCCGTGGATTTATGCGGACGTTGCAAGCGTAGACCTGCGAGTTCCGTGCCGAAGGCCATTTCTGCGTCAAGTGTAATCCGCATCGATCGGCTTCTCAATGATGCGAAATAACTTGAGCTAATCTCGCATAAACGCGAACCAAATGGGCTGTATTCTTAGTACATGTACGTCGGATAAGTGCTGAGCTGTGGCATGAGGGTTGCGGGTCGACTGCTTTAGCATTCACGATGTAGCTGAATTTGGAAAGGAGAAAGGTTATGGAGGAATATGCGGATGTGAACGCCGTGTTCGATTTGATGAAAACGCCGGAAGGCATTTCACCCGTCGAAAAGCTACTAAACGAGTTCGAAGCGCACGAATCGAAGGAAGAACAGTCGCTGGAATACTATCGAAAGACCTTCGACCGGCTGCCCAACCCGTTGACGCGTTTTTTGATGCAGATGATCATTTCCGACGAAGAAAAGCATCGCGCCGTGATTCATGCCATGGCAGCGACTTTGAGGGGTAGCTTGACGTGGAAACAGCCCGCTGACGGGCTGGAGGCAGGCGCTGATTCGGCGCAGATAGACAGTCAACTTCGCGAGGTGACTGACGAGTTCATTCGCTTGGAAAAGGAAGGCATCAGAGACTACAAGGTGCTGGCGAAGGAAAGCAGCGGTTATTACCACGGGCTTTTCAAGGTGCTTTTGGATTCCATGATCAGGGATTCCGAAAAACACGTTCAGCTGCTGGAGTTTCTCAAAGAAGGCTTGAAGAGCTGATGACGGTTCGAGAATCCTTCGATCCGCTGCTGGATTTTGCCGAGATCGAGCGGCTAGTGGGTAAAATCTACTATCGTTTTTCGCATCTCTTTATGGCTGATCCGGTGCTACGGGATTTCTGGTGGGAAATGGCGCGCGAGGAGGAGCAGCATGCGTGCATTCTCGTAGCGTGCAAGGCGCTCATCAGCAACTACGAGGATGAAAAGCTCGATCCCATGATTAGCCCTGAGAATGCCCGGAGGCTCGGAGAGCACTTAAAAGAATTCCTTGATCGCGGCACTCCGAAACTCGATGTGAACGAGGCGTTTCAAATTGCACTCGAAATCGAAAGCTCCGAGATCGATGTCATCTATGGCAAATTGCTGCAGCTCGGTGGACCGCAAATTGGTAAAACAATGGAAAACCTAGGGGTGCCCGCCAGTGTTCAAAGGCAAAAGCTCAAGGCAGCGCTGCGGCGCTTTTGTTCAGATCCAGAACTCATCCGCGCGGCGGAGCGATTCTGAATGGAGTGCAGGCGCTGTGCAGTTTTTGACCCAGCTAGGAAAGTGCTCTGACTAGAATGGAATTTCGTTTCAACAAGATTATCGGCAAAAGCAAGGCGATTCGCGATGTCTTGGAGCTGGTAAAAAAAGTCGCCAATACACAAGCTACGGTGCTGATCACCGGCGACAGCGGCACAGGCAAGGAGCTGATCGCACTGGCGCTGCACGAACACAGCGACCGCGGAGATCAACTGTTTCTGCCGGTGAATTGCGGCGCCCTGCCAGAAACTCTCTTGGAAAGCTTGCTCTTCGGTCACATTAAAGGCTCATTCACCGGCGCCTTCGCCAATCAGGAAGGGTTATTTGAAAAAGCTCGCGGCGGCACGATTTTCCTCGACGAGATCGGCGAAATCCCGCAGCACCTTCAAGTCAAACTTTTGCGGGCGTTGGAAGCTAAAGAAATCTTGCCCATCGGCAGCACAACCCCCCGGCACATCGATGTCCGGGTGCTGGCGGCCAGCAATCGAAACTTGAAAAATGAGGTAGAGGACGGACGTTTTCGCGAAGATCTTTTTTATCGCTTGAACATCATGGAAATTCATATTCCACCGCTCAGAGAACGTCCGGAGGATATTCCGCTGCTCGTCGAATATTTCATCGAGCAGCACAATCCCGAGCTAAAAAAGAATTTTTGCGGCATCGATGAAGATGCGCTGCGGATTCTGATGTCCCTGCCGTGGAAGGGCAACGTGCGCGAGCTGGATAACGTGATCGAGCACACAATGATTCTCGCCGAAGGCGAACGGATCACCAGCAAGGACCTGCCCGCTGCGATTATCGCCAGCAGCGCTGACGGTGCGGCGTTTACGTTCAATTTGAAGGATGCGCTGCGGCAGTTCGAGAAACAGCATATTGTACGAGCGTTGGAACAAGCGGGTCAGGATCGCCGCGAAACGGCGAAACTTCTGGACATCAGCCTTTCCTCCCTGTATCGCAAAATCGAAGAGCTAAAGATTTCCTAAGAGCCGTCGCGAAGCGCTCGCCATCGCTTCAAGGAAATCGCCCGACAGCATCATCAATCTCCCCGTTTTTAGGATTTAAGCGACTCTTGTTTCCCTACTGTTGGAATTGGCTCCAATGTTTTCAAGTATTTCGGTAGTGGCACCCATATTGCGCTTTTCATTTGGGTGGAGACCTACATGGAGGTTGCTGATTTAACGGCACGAAAATCTGAGAACGTTGGTACTTCTTCGGAATCTCTGGCGGCGGCGATGTTAGATCCGGAATTCTATCCTAAGCCGCCGCCGGCGGTAACGCACCGTGAAACCCATATTTCGCATTTGTTCTTCGCCGGCGACGTCGTTTACAAGATAAAAAAGCCTGTTCGGTTTTCTTTCCTCGATTTTTCCACGCTGGCAAAGAGACGCTATTATATTGAGCAGGAGTTACGGCTCAACGGGCGCCTTGCGCCGTCGGTTTACCTTGGAGTAGTGCCGATTGGTTTTGACGGCGGCCGTTGGGAACTTGACAGTTCTTCGAAGCCCGCCGAATACGCTCTTGTGATGCGCCGTTTGCCGGAGAAACGGTTTTTAAAATTTCTCCTGGAAACGAAACAAGTCACTCCGGAGATGATGGAAAAACTGGCGAAGCTCATCGCCGAATTCCATGCGAGTGCCAAAATCCCCGAGAATCTGAGTCCAGCGGGTCATCTGGCCATTGTCGAGAAGTACTGGAAGGAAAATTTGGTTGACCTCGAGCCGTTTGCGGGTCGGGCCGACCGTGATCGAATGACCGCGGTCCAAGCTTTCGGCGCTGATTTCCTGAGAAACAACCGTGAATTGCTGGCCCAACGAGTGAGCCAGGGCCGGGTTCGCGATGTGCATGGTGATCTCCACGCCGAGCACATCTGCTTTGCCCCGGAAGGGATAGAGATTTTTGATTGCATCGAATTTAGCGCGGAACTGCGCTGCTGCGACGTCGCTTCGGAGATCGCCTTTCTGGCAATGGATCTAGCCGTGCGCGGTGGGCGCGAGCTTATGGAAATATTTGTCGCTGAATATCTTAAGCGGACCAACGATTCGAATCTACGAAAATTGCTGCCGTTTTACGCCTGTTACCGGGCGCTCGTACGGGCCAAGGTCCACGCCCTGCGCTTGGGATGCTGGAATGATGAGACGGCGCGGTATTTTCGTTTTGCCGCGCGAGTGATATGGGAGCGGGTAAAGCCATTCATTGTTCTCGTTTGCGGGTTGACGGGCAGCGGCAAATCGACCATTTCCCGAGAACTTGCGTGCAGACTAGATGTGCCATTGATCAATTCGGATGTGGTCCGCAAACAAATGGCCTCTAAAGCGGGGCAGCAAATCGTTCCATACAACGAGGGAATCTACAGTCCCTCAATGACAGAGAAAACTTATGCAGCAATGGCGTATGAAGCCGAACAACAGGTTGCGAAAGGCCAAGGCGTGATTCTCGACGCTACGTTCAGCCGCCGAGCACAACGACAAGCGATCGTCGAGCTCGCCAAGCGATACGGAGCGCCGGTTGCCGTTATTCACTGTGCGGCGGCGGACGCAACGATTGAACGAAGATTGAAAGAGCGCGCGGCAGCAGCAACGGATGTTTCCGACGGAAGATGGGAAATTTACCTGACCCAAAAGGCTCAGTCGGAGCCGTTCACCGATATTCCGCTGAGTCTGCGGCTCGAGCTGCAAACCGATGCGCCTCTCGAAGAGCTGGCCAATGCGTGCGAGGAGTTTCTGCGTTCGCGCTGGGCTCAATTCGCTAACCCGCGGCTCGAGAGCTTTGCGCAGGAGAAGGGCTAGGATAGAAAGCAATTCGCGGCGCGATCTTTGTGCGTCTTTCGAGCCGGAGGAGCAGGCATGTACGAGAAGTTGTTGATTCCACTGGACGGATCAAGGGCCGCGGAGAGCGTGCTGTCGTTCCTGGATGTGTTGCAGAGTGGCGTGCACGTGCCGATGGAACTGGTAAGTGCCGTCGATGTCTCACTTCTTACGACCCAGCGGCTGAACGAGGCACGCTATCTCGATCATTTGATTGCCGAAGCTGAGCGTACTCTTACGGAATACCTTCGTTCGATCGCGGCGAAATTCAAGAATTTCCCAGTTACTTATGCTGTTGAGCGAGGAAAACCGGCCGATATTATCATTAACCGGGCGGCTGCAGCGGCGAGCACGCTGATTGTGATGGCGACGC
>DATBEY010000247.1:0-7581 GCA_036558765.1 Binatia bacterium
GATAAACCGGACCCTTAAATTCGCCAGGAGATTTTTTAATGACCAGCGATCCACGGACTCGCACACTGTCTCAGACCTGCGCCGAACGCGGGCCAAATCGGCCGCTCCATACCAAGGGCGGATCGCCGAACTATTTGGAAACATCACTCGCCGCGGCGGCGGAGCCTTTCAAAGGAATCACCACAAACGACACCGTGATTCCAGGTCTGTTTGGAATTCAGAAAACCGGTGTTTCGACGCAGGCGGTATGCGAAGCTGCCGAGGCGTTTCTGGGCTCACTCAGCGCCGAACAGCACGCTAGAACACTCTTTCCAATCGACACCGAGCAGTGGCGCAAGTGGAGTAATATTCATCCGACGCTCATGCGCCATGGGACGCCGCTTTTCGAGATGAACGACCATCAGCGCGATTGCGCTTTCACACTGATGCGCGAGAGCTTGAGCCAAAATGGCTTTGAAGAAGCGTTAAACGTAATGCACCTCAATGAGACGGTGCTCGAGATGACCGGGCGGCTCGCCGAATACGGCGAAGACCTTTACTGGCTAAGTATCATGGGCAAGCCATCATCAACCGAGCCTTGGGGTTGGCAGTGGGACGGTCATCACCTGATCATCAATTATTTCGTCCTCGGTGATCAGGTCGTGGTGACTCCGAGCTTTCTTGGAGCAGAGCCGGTGCACGCGAAAACCGGCAAATATGCCGGCCTGAGAATCTTCCGGGACGACGAAAAGCGTGGACTGATCTTGGCGCGCAGTTTGTCGGAAGCGCAACGCGGCCAGGCGGTGATTGCGCCGGAAACTTCCGGCGAGGACTTTACGACGGCATTTCGCGACAACCTGGTGCTCGATTATGCGGGGATTCGCTACGAAAAATTATCCGGCGGGCAGCACGATCTGTTGCTCGATCTCATCACCTATCACATTTCGCGGATGCGCAGCGGCCATGCTGAAGTCAAAATGAAGGAAGTGAAGGATCATTTACACGACACCCACTTTTGCTGGATGGGTGGCATGGCGGACGACAGCACTTTTTATTACCGTGTCCAAAGTCCTGTGATCATCATCGAGTTCGATCATCAGCGTGGCATCGCCTTCCGTGAACATAGCAAGCCGTACAAAGATCACATCCACGTCATTATCCGTACGCCCAATGGCAACGACTACGGCAAGGATTTGTTGCGCCAGCATTACCAATTCGGCCACCATGCAAAATGAGAGTGTCATCTCGACGTGCCTGGCGCACCGAGTTTACTCGCGCCGTGCATGAGAAACGGTTCGTGCTCCTATCGCGTTCTGCTTTTTTGATCTCACACGGAGCACGTCGAAATGCTAGTGCAATACACCCGCTAAACTGATGTAGGGCCCGAACAAATGTCATCTTGCAAACGGCTCGCACCTGCGTTGCTTTGTCTCTTCACGGTTCTGTGCGCGGCTTCGAGTGCGCCGTCAACGGACGGAGCTCAATCCAACCTAAAAAAGATCCGCTTGGGCATCGCTGCAACGAGCGTCGGGTTTTTACCGATCTACGCAGCTTACCAGCGCGGCTTTTTCAAAGACGAAGGGATCGATCTCGAAATCATTCTCATGTCCCTCGCCGCGGCCAACAACGCCTTCTTCAAAGGTGAGATCGACTATAGCGCGGGACTCACGGGACTCGCCCTGGCCGCGGCGCGCAACTATCCTGCTAAGATTTTGATCTTTGCGGTGGCAAAGCCGCTTCAATCGTTCATGAGCCGCAAGGACATCAAAGAGCCGCGCGACCTCAAAGGAAAGAAAGTAGCGGGCAGTTCACCGGGCGGTTCCGCAACCATTCTCGCCTACCAAGCGCTCAAGCATTTCGGTCTCGAACCCGGTAAGGACGTGCAAGTCCTGCCGATGGGCGGCTCAGGAGCGGGGCGGCTAGCCGTCCTGGAGCAAGGGGTTGTCGATGCCTCGCTTCTTTCCGTTCCGGAAAATGTTCTCGCGCTGCATAAAGGGTATAACGAGCTGATTTTTTTAGGCGACGTCCTTTCTTTTCCGCAAAATGGATTCGGCACGTCGACATCGAGAATCCAGCAGCAGCCCGATGAAGTGTATCGTATGGTGCGCGCGGCGTTACGCGGTTTGCTTTTCGTTACGGATGAGGGGAATCGCGACGCCGCGCGCGATATTATGATGAAGCAATGGCGCATCAGCGACGGCAAACTCGCCGGTGAAATGCTCGCTTACCTCAAGCGGGGTTTGGCCAAAGACGCCCTCGTCAGTCAGGAGGCGGTGCAGTATTTCGTCGATTTGACCCGCGAAAGTTCCAATGTGACGCAACCGATCAGCGCCGGCCAGGTGGTCGATTTCACGTTCCTGGACAGAGCCAGGAAAGAGTTGCGCGGCGGAAAATAAAGGAGAGAAATGATGCTCGACTTCGAAGGCAGGCAAATTCCCAACGAGCTGAGAGAGATCGTCGACCCCGCCCGGACGATTCTGCTGGTTTGGGATATGCAAAATGATCAAGCCGGAGGTTCGTTTAATAAAGACGCTTTGGTTCGAAACGCGCCGCCTCTCATCAACGCCGCCGCCAAAGCTCAGATCAAGACCGTCTATACACGCCAGACGCCATTCCTTTGGAAGGACGAAGCGCCGGTCTGGATTCGCCGCGGCATGAAAGATCAGAAGGTCGATCACCCGAGCAAGCTCAAGCCGCGCCGACTCCACGGCAGCTTCGGCTGGAACATTATGGAACCCTTCAGGCCGCGGCCGGAAGATAGGGTGATCGACAAGCGCCGGCCGACAATGTTCATAGGCAACGAGTTCGAAACGATTATGAGCAATCTCGGCTTGACCACGATTGTAATGATCGGCTGCACCAGCGACGGCGGTGTCGAAGCCACGGTGCGCGAAGGTTTCAATCGCAGTTACTTCATGGTCATCCCGCGCGACTGCGTCGGCGCCTACACCGAAGAGGGGCACAACGCAGCACTCAAACGAATGGAACGCTTCGCGGAAATCGTCGACTCGAAAGAGTTAATCGAAATTTGGCAAAAATAAAAACCTGAGCAACCACTCGTAGCGTGGTGTTAGTCAGATTCTTTCCCTATTTGCGATTTGTTTCGTTAACAAGCTAAAACTGCTGTAGGTATGAAGACCATGCGCCCGAGGAGATAATCATGATAGAAGCTAACGGCAAAAAAGCGCTTCATGTGGCAACTTTTTCCGGTTGGTACCGTTTCGAGCAGGACGGTAAAATTTTCCGCCAGACCAAGCGCGATCTCACCTATTGGACACTCACCTGTATGTCCGTCGATCCGGAGAATCCGCAAAAAATCTACGCCGGCAGTGAGCATTCCGGACTGTTCTACAGCGACAACGGCGGGAAAAACTGGCACCGCGCTGAACCGAATACTCCCAAGATGATGCTCTTTTCCGCGCTCGCCTTGAACGGCGGCGTGATGGTGGGGACGGTTCCTTCCGCGGTTTATCGCAGCAAAAACGGCGGTTGGGAAGAATTGGAAGACGTACGCAAACACAGCACCGGTGCCAATTTTCCGCCCAGCCCGGAACTTCAATCTCGCGCCCGTTATCTCGCCTATGATCCGGTTGCGCCCGCACGACTGTACGCCGGCATCGAGGTCGGCGGCATGCTGATTAGCGACGATAGCGGCTACAGTTGGCAGCTTGCCAACGACGGACTGACCGATATGGATGTTCATGAAGTCATCGCCAGCGCGGCAAATCCTGGCATGGTTTACGCCGCCTGCGGCGAAGCCTGTTTCCGTAGCCTCGACCGGGCCGCTCATTGGGAGAAGAATTCACCCAACACGCACGATTACGGCACGTCCGTCGCCGAAGACAGCAGAGGCGTCGTGTACGTCGGCTGCGCCAAGGGAAGGCCGAACTTGTGGATCCGCGAAGAAGGCGCGGCCGCCGCTATTTTTCGCAGCAGGGACAAGGGCGCGACGTGGGAAAAGATCTCCGACAACTTGAAAGGCGGCGTCATGCACATGTGCGCCGCCCCCGACGGGAACGGCATGATCGCGGGGACGTCGGACGGGAGCTTGCTCCTGATCGACGACAACGACGTCCGTGAAGTCCTCGCCGGCCTGCCGTTTGTCACGTCAGTCGAACTAGCAGCGTAGGTCCGGCGTACCGGATGACCGTGCGGCATACTGCGCCGTCTACACTTCGAGGTATTAATGAAGCTCTATACGTTCTTCCGCAGTTCGGCTTCGTATCGCGTGCGTATCGCGCTCAATTTGAAAAATCTTAATTACGATCAAATACCCATCCACCTACGCCGCGGCGGCGGCGAGCAATTCACGGCGAATTACCAGAACATCAATGCGCAAGCCCTGGTGCCAACGCTGGAAGACGATGGCCGTTACTTGATCCAATCACTCGCGATTATCGAATATCTCGACGAAAAATATCCCACTCCTCCGCTCCTGCCAAAAGCTGCGGCGGATAGGGCCCTAGTGCGCAGCATGGCACTCGTCATCGCCTGTGAAGTCCATCCGATCCAAAATCTTCGGGTGCTGAACTATGTCAAGAAGGAGTACCAGCAGACGGACGAACAGGTAAACCGTTGGGCACAGCACTGGATCGACCTCGGTTTTGCTGCTCTGGAACAGATGATCAGCGCTCAACCAGCACGCGGAAAATTTTGTTTCGGCGACACTCCGACACTTGCCGATATCTGTCTCGTGCCTCAGCTGGGCAATGCGCGGCGCTTCGGCTGCGACTTGTCCCGATACCCGATCATTCTGAGCATTGAAAAAGCTTGTATTGCGATCCCCGCCTTTGCTGACGCCGCGCCGGAAAAGCAGCCCGATGCGGAATGAAGCCTAGTGGTCAGTTCTCAATTGCCGATTACCAGTTCGGAAAAATGAATTCGGATGTCACTGCCAACTGACCACTGGCCACTGACAACTCCGTCCGACTATGTTCGTCCTCAAGCAATTTCTCAAAACGCTGCTTCTGCCGCCCACACCTTGGCTTTTGCTGCTTCTGGCGGTGCTGGTTTTTTGGCGTCGCGCGTGGGCGCGGAAACTCTTACTCTTGACCGTTCTGCTCGTTATCGGGCTACATAGCGGCCTGATAAACTATGCTTTACGATACCCGCTCGAGTCGCGCTATCCGCCGCTCGTCGATCCTAACAAGGTTGGCGCTTACGATGCCATAGTCGTTTTGACGGCCGGCAGCATCGCTGCAGAGGGATTGATCCCGTTTCCATCAGTGGACGAGCATATGTTTCGCCGTTTGGACGAAGCTTGGCGCCTGTACAAGCTCAGACCCAAACCGATCATTGTTTCCGGCGGCCACGTCAATCCGTTTACGCCGCCAAAAAACGAGAATCGGATCGCGCGGGAATTTTTGCTCCGCTGGGGTGTTCCTAAAAACGACGTCATCGGCGAAGGAAATTCCCGAGACACTTTCGAGAGTGCGCTGGAAACTCGAAAACTCCTCGCCCGCCATGGTTGGAAGCGTTACCTGCTGGTGACCTCGGCGATGCACATGCCGCGCAGCATGCTGGTGTTCTCGCAACTGGTGCCGGAGCCGATTCCTGCTCCTGGCGATTTTTCGGTTGGAAAATTCGAGCTTACTCCCTTCGATCTCTTTCCCAGCGAAGCCGCGGCCGAAGAACTATTCGCGACCATTCACGAATATGTCGGCTGGGTCAATTATTATTGCCGCCTGCATTTATTCGGCACTTGACCGCATCACCCCGCTCATGCGTACAGCTAAGTCCATTTGCAAAATGGTTCGGGAGTGATAGAAACAGCCGTTGACTTGGCGCCATTCGCCCCGAAAACCGCTCTTTCGTTCCAGCAATGATATCGATCAGGAATCTTTTGAAATTCTACAAATCCGGCGACGATGTGGTGCGCGCAGTTGACGGGGTTTCCATCGAGGTCGGTGCGCAAGAGTTTTTTGTGCTGTTGGGTCTCAGCGGATCAGGAAAGACGACCTTGCTGCGCTGTGTCGCCGGCCTGGAGAAGCCCGACGGCGGCGAAATTCTCATCCATCAAAAGCTCGTCAGTTCTGCTGAGCGAAATTATTTCATCGGTCCGGAGGAGCGCGGAATCGGCATGGTCTTTCAATCTTATGCCGTATGGCCGCACATGACCGTCTATCAGAATGTCGCGTTTCCATTGATCAATGGGCCGCGTCGCTATTCTTCCGCGGAGATCAAGGCGCGCGTCACAAACGCGCTCGAACTCGTTCAACTCGGCGGTCTCGCGGACCGTCCAGCGCCTTTTTTAAGCGGCGGACAACAGCAACGCGTTGCCTTGGCTCGCGCGCTCGCAGTGGAACCGAAAGTGCTGTTGATGGATGAGCCGTTGAGCAATCTCGATGCGCGCCTGCGCGAAGAAGTTCGCGATGAGATAAAAACATTGGCGAAAAAGTTCGGCATAGCCGTCCTTTACGTGACCCACGATCAGGTCGAAGCCATGGCTCTGGCTGATCGCGTGGCGGTCATGAGCAAAGGTAAAGTGCTGCAATGCGCGCCGCCACGAGAGCTCTATGACCTGCCTTCAAGCCGCGAGGTTTGTGAGTTTTTGGGCGCGACCAACTTGCTCGATGGCATGATTTGCAACGGCGGGCAAATTGAAACCGAACTGGGGCGGATCAATTGTGCGATCACAGATCCCGGGCTCAAAAACGTCAGCGTCGCGATCCGTCCTGAAGAAATCCAACTTTTGCCGGCATCGACCGGCTCGGAAAATGAATTTCCCGCCGAAGTGCTATCCTCGACTTTTCTGGGCGAATTGACCGTATGCGAGTTGCTGGTCAATGGAAAAAAGTTACGCTTCAAGACGACGCAAAGCGCCGCTCCGTGCTCGAGGTTTCATATCCGGCTGCCGGCAGATAAGCTAAAAGTGTTCGCCCGAAATTGATCGCGAGCTTTTGCCGCAAGAGAGGAGAGTCGCATGCTGCCGCGAGAAGACAACGATTTACTCACGCAAGTCGGTCCTGAAAAGCCGCTCGGCAGATTGATGCGGCATTACTGGCTTCCCGCCTTGCTGTCTGAAGAAGTACCTGAGCCCGATTGTCCTCCGGTCCGCGTTCGTCTCCTCGGCGAAAATCTGGTTGGGTTTCGCGACAGCCAGGGCCGCGTCGGCTTGTTGGGTGAACACTGCGCACACCGCGGCACGTCGCTTTTTTTCGGACGAAACGAGGAATGTGGACTGCGCTGCATTTATCACGGCTGGAAATACGCCATTGACGGCACGGTTTTGGAAACACCCGCGGAACCGCCAGGCAGTACATTGAAAGATAAAGTGCGCCACACCGCATATCCCTGCAAAGAGGCGGCGGGAATTGTTTGGAGCTATCTCGGCCCGACGGATAAGATGCCGCTTTTGCCGAATTACGAATGGATGCATCTGCCGCGGAAGAATCTCTACGTAACCAAATCCATTCAGGACTGTAGCTGGTTGCAAGGCCTCGAAGGAGAATGTGACTCGTCGCATCTTTCTTTCCTGCACAAGAATTTTACCGGCGAGCGGCCGCGCGGCGGCGGCGACGGCGCGTTGTACGCGGCCGACTCTGCGCCAGAGTTGGAAGGCATCGAGATGGACTACGGTGTGCGGATGCTTTCCTGCCGTAA
>DATBEY010000248.1:0-12787 GCA_036558765.1 Binatia bacterium
GCGCTATGCTCTATCGCTGATCCTAAAAAATCTCGAGGCGATGGCAGCGATTACCAGCGGCGCTACGCGATTCGCTTCTTTGCAGATTTTCCCAACGCGACTAAAAACATCACGCTCTTTCCGGCTGCGTGCGGAGAGAAGAATTCGGTGACGTCATCGTCAAAGAACGTGAGCCCGGAAGCGCCGAGCCGCTGGGCGTAGGCGGCGAGATAAATTTTTCCGCCGATAATGGCGGCTTCGAGCTGCGCGGCGCGATAACCGCGGTTGCCGAAGCGCGCCAGAGCTCGATTGAGATCCGCGAGAAAATAAACATTTACGCTGCAGTCTGCCGGAATGTCCTGATCAAGGCCGAGAAAACCGGCTTCGCGGCGGAAATCCCCTTCTTTCAACAATTCCAGCGCTTGTTGATCACGCTGAAACACGTAAGCGCCTGACGCAAGTCCTTCCACAGCGTGAACGATTAAATAGATATGGTTGAGCGCAGGCTCTGAAGTGGCGAGAAAATCTGCCGGGATGCCGCAAGTTGAGCGCTCGAGCACTGTCGAGAGCTGCGCAAACGTAATCGGCTCGCGCGCGAATTGGCGTGTAGAACCGCGTCGAACGATTACGTCTTCGATGGTATCTTGCGGCAGCGCGGCATCGTTGAAGGGTTGAAGCGGAAAAGATCGACCGGCATCTTCGCCGTCCGCGCTCGACTTTTGGCGTTGCGCCGCTGTCGCCTTGGTCTCCCGCCATGCTTTCACTGCCGCGCCGCTCTCCAACGACGACGCTTCGTGCATCGCCCTTATCGCCGGGTAATCTATTTCAGTTTTCGAGAGCGGCATCGTTTCTACCTGTAAGGGTTCGACTGGCAGCGGCGCCGCCGCGATCGCATGCGGTGCCTTCCCGAGCGCCACCAGCGCAATCGGCGCCTCGCGCTCGGTATCCAAGCCGATAAGGCGACTTACCGAGGCATCGGCGAAACCCGCGAGAAGATTCGCTGGTATCCCACGCGCCGATGCCGCGGCCAGTAAGTTGGCGAGAATCGTCCCGGTGTCCCAGAAGCAATGCCGGTAAGCACGTGATTGATATTTCCACGCATTGCGCCAGAACGTGGATGCGCAAACGATCACACAGCGTGCCCTGGCGATCGAAGCCTCCTCGCCCGAGGCCCGGGCGAGGACTGAACGAAAATCGCCGTCGCGAAGTTTGCGAAGGGCAAAATCCTGCGGACTGAAGTGATAAACGCCTGCCTCGAGATCCTCAAGGGCACCGACGACATACAGATCGATGTGATAGAGCGCGCCGGTGCAAGCGGCGCGCGAAAAAGCATCTCACCTCCGGGATAAGTTCTGCGCCGGGTGATCCCAGCCGAGAGAAACAGAATTTCCGCGAGCCGCTCACGCGTCACAACCGCGCCTTCCTTATCTGATGCGCTCGCGGAAACGGCCGAGAGTGCCGAAACCCCTGACGATGACAGCTGTTCAGGCAAGCGCAGCGGCTCGAGATCGCGATAGATCTTGAACGGCAGCGGCTGGTTGTCCCAATCGAGATAATGGCGATTGGCACGAATGCTTTGGAGCGAATGTTTCGTGCCGTTGTGATAAGCCCACGCTGCGCTGATCTCTTCGTTGTTCATGAGAAGTTCCTGCTGAAGTAAATTCGTATCACCCAAAAAGCGCTGGCGCCACCGGCCGCGCTCGGTCCGGCAGAACCTTTCACCGATTTCAATTTTTTCGCGCGCCCCATATAATTGTTCCCGTGCAAAGGCTCCTCGTCTTCCAACATGTTGCGCACGAGATCCTCGGCACGCTCGATCCTCTGCTCAAGCGCGCCGGTTTTCGTATTCGCTACGTCAATTTCTCGCGCCAACCCGATCTGCAACCGAGTCTCGACGGCTATGATGGCCTGATCATCCTGGGCGGACCCATGAGCGTTAACGATTCGGACCTACTTACCGCACCTCAGCAGGGAAATGCAGTTGATCGAGCAGGCCGTGAAGAGAGATCTACCGGTACTGGGTATTTGTCTCGGCGCCCAATTGATCGCGAAAACCCTCGGCGCAGCCGTTTACCCGAATCGGGAAAAAGAACTCGGCTGGTACGATGTGGCGCCAACCGACGATGCAAAAGACGATCGTTTGCTCGGCGCCTGGGCGCGGTCCGAAAAAATATTCCAGTGGCATGGTGACACCTTCGATATCCCGAGAACCAGCCGCCACCTCGCCTTTTCCTCGCTTTGCTCCAATCAAGCTTTCGCTACGGCTCGAACGTTTACGGGTTTCAATTTCATCTCGAGGTCGAAGAGCGCATGATCCAACGCTGGCTTCGCGTCGAAGAGAACCGGATTGAGATCGCCTCACTGGGTGAATCAATCTTGAGCGGATTCATGCCGAGACCGCGCTCCACATCCGTCGCTTACACGAGCTGAGCGACCAGGTTTTCGGCGAGTTCATCAAACTGTTTGCGGTCGAGAAAAAGTTTCGCAGGCTGAGCCTGCGTTGAGCCCTAACGGCAAATCGCAAAAGCCGCAAACCTCTTACTTTGGCTAACGTGATCGTTTGTCGCGGGAAAGATACGAAAGCAAAACAACAGCGTCACACCCTGAACGTCCGTTGCGTGCTCTGCGGGAAGAGGGTTTCGAGCGCGATCGGCTGCGGGATCAGTCCCTGCTCGTGCATATAGCGCACGAACGTCTCGAGCGTACGCCGATTGCTCTCAAGCCCGTACGGCCAGAAGTCCTCGCCCATGAGATCCATGGTCTGGTAGGCGTGCTCGACGAGAAACGGCAGACTGAGCGGCAGCGCGCTTGTCTGGGTCAGGTCGGCCATCGCCAGATCCTTGGCTTCCGAGAACGCCTTGAATAGCGTAAAGGCGACCCAGGGATTCGCCTCGAGGATCTCTTTCTTGACGACCAGCGTGTGCATGATGGGAAAAATGCCGGTGCGGCGGAAATAATCGCGCTCGACCTCAAACGGCTGCTCGAAGAGGCGCCGCACAGCCCCACCACCGCGCTTAAATGTCGACGGCGTCCGCGCCGTGACGAGCGCGTCGATCTCTCCACTCTCGAGCATTTGCGCCAGCGAGCAGTCCGCGGGCGCGAAGCCCACCGTGACTCCCGGCGGTTCCGCGGGCTCGAATGGAATCCGACCGGGCTCTTCGATGCCGCCTTGCACCCATTCAATTTCGGCCGCGCGCACTCCGTAGTCGTCTGCTAGAATCCCGCGCGCCCACACCGCGGCGGTCATCTGATACTCGGGTACGCCGACCCGCTTGCCACGCAGATCCTCCGGACGGCGAATCCCCGAGGCTTCATGGACGAAGATGCACGACTGGCGGAAGAAGCGCGATGGGAAAACCGGAATTGCGATGAGGTCGTCGGCGCCCCGCCCGCGACGTACGACATATCCGCCAAGCGAAAATTCCGAGGCATCGAACTCCCGGTGCTGAGCCATGCGCCAGAAGATCTCCTCGACGCGCAGCATGATGTAGGTCAGATCGATACCCTCTGCGCGTACCCGACCATCGCGGAGCGCCTCGGTTCGATCATAGTGGCCCGCGGCCAAGGTCAAGCGCAGCATGCCAACCTCCAACCGAAAATAGTCTGAGAGTTAAGCGTTGAATAAAAAGCCCGGCGCGCACCGTAAATCGCACGCCGGATTCGGCTCGGGTAAAGACTCTGTCGCAATTACATGTCGAGCCGGACGCGAGAAATCTTCTCTTCTATGAAGCTGAAAAATGCAAGATCTCTCACTGCATTCGAGATGACAGATATGCACGTTCCTGCATTTTGACGCAGTCTCTCAGTCGCGGTAGGACGGATCTTCCCGGTCGAGCATGCGGAGCAGGCTCGGCCAGGCGCGCTCGTCGCTAACGACGCGGCCGCCGGATGCGGCAATGATATCCTCGGCGGGCATTGTTAGCGGCACACCTGCGGACTGCGCCAGGATCTGAAACTGACAGGCCTTCTCGAGATAGAAAGAAGCGATGAATGCTTCGCACACGGTCTTGCCCGTCGTGATGCCGCCGTGATTGCGCAGGATCATAACCGGTTTATCGCCCATGTCCCTCGCCAGGCGCGCGCATTCGCCGGGATCGGCGGCGGCCCGACCATAGTCGTGATATGCGGTCTGTCCCTGGAACCGAAGCGCGGCCTGCGACATCGGCAGAAGACCGCACTCGAGCGCCGACACGGCGATCGTGTACGGGGTGTGGGTATGAAAGACGCAGTTCACGTCCGGGCGCGCCGCTAAGATCGCCCCGTGGATGGCGACTCCGGCGCGATTCACCGGCCATTCGGTCGGCCCGGCGATTTTGCCTTCGAAGTCGATCTTGACGAGGCTCGACGCGGTGATCTGGTTGAAGAGCATGCCGTGCGGGTTGAGCAGATAAGTTGGCTTCGATCCCGGCACGCGCAGCGAGATGTGCGTGTAGATCAGCTCGGACATTCCGTACTTGTCCGCCAGACGATAGCCGGCGGCCAACTGGACGCGCAGCTCGCGTTCTTCGTCATTCGGGCATAGTGGGTCGGTCGCAGTCGCAGACATGACGGCACTCCTTAGCGCTTAGCGCGCGATTCGCCTGCCCCAAAGTGGGAGTTCGAAAAGCCAAAGCGAAAAAATAGTTGACCGCTCTAGGTGCTGCGCGAGCTATAGCGCCGCATCGGAAACGTGTCAACTGAACGAGACTGCCTCCCGCGCATTCTTCCGACCGCTTTGTAGGAAGCGAAGCCAAACCGCGCCGAAAATCGGCAGCGCCTTACCGCGAGACTGACTCGGCGAGAGCGCGCAGAAGCGCTGCGCCGTCGCCGCGCCAAGAGCTACCGTGCATGCACGCGAGCGTCGTCGGGCCGGCAGCGGCGAGTCTCTCGATCATCGCGCGCCCGTCTTTCGTATGCGAGTAATAATCCAACTCGTGGCGAAACGCTTCGCTGGGTCCGAGAATATCAGACTCGACCAGCGGCTTCTCGCCCGCGCCCGGCTGCGTGAAGAGATCGCCGCAGAGCAGCGTCTTGGTCCGTTGTTCCATCAAAAAACCGCATTCCCAGGCGTGCGGCAGGTGCGGCGTATCGAACCAGCGCACCGAATGCTTGCCGAGCGACAGCGTTTCGCCGTCGCCGAGCGCCCGCGCGGGCCGATCGGCGAGGTCGTCGATCGAAACCATCGCTGCGATCTTGCCGCACAGAGGCACCGAACGCGGCGCGGCGGCGAGCCACTCGTTGAGCGAGCCGCATTCGTCCGCCTCGACGTGGGAAAAAGCGATGTACCGCAGGCGCTCCGGCGGCATAATGCTGGTCACGGCTTCGCGCACCAGCGGAAACATTTTGCGTAAACCGGTGTGAAAGAGCAGCGGCTCGTCATCGGCGATCAGATACTGATTGAACGAGAATCCTCCCGGGCCGCCTTCGATCGCAACCGGTGTGTTGATGCGGTAAATTCGCTCGGCGATTTCATGGACGTTCGTTCCTGAGTCTCTGTTCGTGACCGTCATTGACGTGTTCCTTTCAGTGGCGATGCCTTCTCATAGCCACGCAGCTTAACACGCGTACTTGATGACTCAACGCCAAATATCGAGAATCGTCTCATTTTTCCCTTATTGAAAATATCTGGTATGACCTGCTAATCCCTTGCCGTGATAGTTTGGGATCGTCGATTCGCTGCCGAATCCTGCTTCAGATTGTAGAGACAAACTGGGAGAGAAATTGGGAAAATATTGAGTCTCATACTAGTCAGCTACCTCGTGATCGGCGTGCTGGGCTTCATCGCACAAATGGCTCTACCCGGGTTCATCAGGCCGGGATGTCTGGCGGAAGGAAGGTTAGCTAGAATACAACACACGCTAACGGACCGATATTTTCCTCCCCGCGATGATACGGACGTGCTAAGAAAAACCCGCACGGGGGGAAAGGACATCACCGAGATACCTTGGATCTTCAGGGCTGGGCTTCATGTGCTGCAGTGGTTGCCGGATCTTTACCGCGAAGTGATCGTTGGCAAGATATCAATGCGTGATTATCTTCTGGGTGGATACAAATGCCATCCCATTAAAAATTCCCGCTTCAGCGACCCTTGGCGCAGCGCTGGGACCACAGGTGCGACTGCTACTGATTTGGCGAAGACGATAGCCGGCGTCGTCCAATTTAACTGACAAGCGCGGTATTTGCCCGGCTCTTTCGTGTGCCGTCCCACCAGGAACAAAAATCTTCACCAAGCGTCTAAGGGTTCAATGGGACTAAGGAGAGCAACCACATGCGCGACATTGTGAGCAGAGTTCTCGCGGCGATTGAGCTGGCGGCGTTGCTTATACCAACGTCGGGCCGAGCCCTGCTCGCTACCGTGCTAGTCTGGGTGGACCCGTTCGGCAAGTCGGTTTTCCCCGTGGGCCTTTTCGTTCTCCTACTGATCGCGATAGCCGCAATCGCCGCATTGTGGCGCATTCTGGGTGCTTTCATGTTTATTGGTGGCGATTGCTTCGCAACCATTCATCGTGTCTGGTGGTGGCTGACAATTGCCGGAGTAGCGATGGTCATTGCCTCCCTTCCGTTGAGGCTATCGTATCGGCTGCAGTTTATGCTTCCTGATTCACCCTTGACTGACTTTGTCTTCTATGTGTCGGCCGTGGGTTATGGAGGAACTTATCTCCTGATTCCGTTGGCGCATGTTTCGATCGAGCGCTGGCGCCGAACACGTTCTGCGCACCGTCTCGAAACAACGGTGACGGCATAAAATGCAGTAGCACTGCAGATACGTGAACGAGTGAAGCCGTTCTTTCTTCTTTTGTTAGTTCCAACCCTAGCCAGTCTAATCGCCGCAGACACGATACTTTCCGCTTGTGCTCAAGCTATTGAAGCAGACATGGAAAAAGATTCGATTGGTGTGGCCATTATGAAGGAAGATGGCACCATCGTGCTGCGCTTGAGGGCGAAGGCAGCGAATGGTGCTACAGGTGAAGGGACTTTGGTGTACCCGCCAACTCACCCAGAATACCAAAACATATTGTCCCACATCGGTCCAATCCAAAAGGGTCAAACGGTTACGGTCAAGCCGTGGCCTGATTGATCGAGCGGGAGTATTCGTACGATTGCGTCAATGAGAAACGTCCTGACCTGCGTCAAGACAACGTCAAATATTCTTGCAGCGAACTACTCCGCGGCGCTATACGGGTGTCTGAAATCCCTTGCATTCCGTCATGACACCGGGCATAAGCTGGCGGTTTCTGTCACAATGTCAAAGGGAGACCCATACAATCACCATGAATTTGATGCAAAGTCTCGTGATTTCCAACTTGTTCGGCTTGGGTTTCGTCGCGCTATCGTGGGTAGCCGTTATCCTGATCTATGAAGCGGAGAAAGGCGGTGTATCGTGGCCTCTTCCGTGGCTGCTCGGCTCGCTGCTGCTCGTCGGATTGGACGTCGGCTACCGGCGCATTCGCTCGAATCGTACGCGCCGAGCGGATCAAACCGCTGGAGCTCCATCGTCATTCAACAGCCATTGGATTGCGCCGTCCACCGGCGCATCATTCATCGTCTTTCCCGTGTGGGTAATCGGAATCTTATTAACGGTAGTATTTGCGATACTGAGCGTTCGTGACCTGCTTTGGAGAAACGGAAATCTTCCGGTGATTGGCTGAGGTGCGGGAAGCTGTCGAAAAACACTCGATGCACTTAGATCCAGCACCGTTTAGGACAGTCGATTTCAATGGGTCCGCATACTCTTAGTCACCGAGCCAAACAGATCTCCCTCAGAACTTGCCGAGTGCGTTTAACTGGCGTTTAGTCCTTGCTTCATTGATCAACGGTTCGAGAGTACCTTTAATGAAAGGATCGGTCTCGATGGCTTTCTTGAAATCACTCTCGGCCTGGACATCCCGCTTAAGATAGAGCCAGGCGATTCCTCTGTGACCGTAAGCCTGAGCAAATCGCGAATTTATACGAAGCGCTTCATTGTAGTCCGCAATGGCACGCTCGTACTGGCCAAGGCCAACATACGCAACCCCGCGGCTGTCATAGGCTAATACGTCCGGCTTCAGGCGGATCGCCTCGTTGTAGTCCTGGATGGCGCGCTGATACTGACGCAGCTCTGCATAGGCACTGCCTCGGTGAAAGTAGGCTTCGGCATGGCGTGGGTTTAGCTGGATCGCTTTGTCATAATAGGGAATCGCCTCCCGGTGTTGCCCTGCAATCTGGCGCTGCAAGCCGCCAAAGTATGCGCTCGCGGCAGTCTCCGCGGGCTGGTCTGGAGGCTTCACTTTCCTTTTTGCCTTCGCTTCATTGATCAACGGCTCAAACGTTTCCTCCAAATTCGGGTTAAGATCTAAAGCTTTCTTGAAATCACTCTCCGCCTCGGCATCTCGGCCCAAAAAGAACAAGGCGATACTCTTGTTGGCGAAGGCGCGAGCATATTCAGGATTGATTCGGATCGCTTCGCTGTAGTCCTGGATCGCCTGCGGGTACTGCCCAAGGCTTCGGTAGCTAATACCCCGGTTGTTGTAGGCTTCAGAATCGCGGGGATTCAGACGAATTGCCTCGTCGTAATCTTGGATGGCGCGCTGGTATTGCTCAAGCTTTTTATAGGCATTACCTCGGTTAAAGTAGGCCTTAGCGTAGCGAGGGTTGAACCGGATCGCCTCGTCGTAATCTTGGATGGCGCGCTGGTATTGCTCAAGATCATTACGGGCATTGCCCCGGTTGTAGTAGGCTACCGAATCGCGGGGATTCAGACGGATTGCCTCGTCGTAATCTTGGATGGCGCGCTGGTATTGCCCAAGATTTTTATAGGCATTACCCCGGTTCGTATAGAGCCCGGCCGATTCCGGGCTCAGCCGGATCGCCTCGTCAAAGTGCGGGATTGCCTCGCGATAGCGCTTGGCTTGGAGGAGCTTCGTGCCGCGATTGAACGCTTCAATCGCGGCATTATTCTGAGCCCCGCCCGGACCGGCGAGTGTAAGAACCACTACCGCCACTGAAAAGACAATGGATACACATTTGAGCTTCACTATTCGCCTCCGTCGTCGCAGTTGATGTCGAAGTTGACTGGCGCATTTAAATTTCTTGCCTTTTCTAAACCGACCCCTCGTTATCTTAATGGAAGGGAAAAGTCCATCTCTGCGTGCGACCGGGAATGGTTCACTGACGGTCGACTCCCAGAGCGAGCCGTTTCAAGAATGGACATTTACGGCGGGTTACGGTAATCAGGCTTGTCCGTTGCATCTGAGGTCCTTACCGAGACAACCTTGGCCACGCCGGAAACCTCGCAGGGTCCCCTTACAGGGCCGAAGAAAGCGCTTCAAGTTGTCCTCGCAGGCGCGCTCGGGCTCACCGCCGGCACAGTCCTTTGGGAAATAGCTTTCTTACCTGAGAGTAGCTTCCACGCCGCGAGATTTGCCGGTTGGATCGGATTCATGCTTCTTGGCGGTTCGATAACTTTTGCGTGGACGCGTGGTGTGGCGCGCTCTCCCCAGCGTGCGGCAAAATTTGGCGCGGTAACAGGAATAATCATGGCCGCTATCATTAACGCGGCACTTTGGATGTTCGAAGGCCCGGCCGACGAGCTCCTTGGCGAACAAATCGATCTGACGCTTCTCGGTATGTTGCAGTGGGGATTCTATGGCTTCTTTGGCGGTCTGGCCATTGAGAAATGCTGGGGAAGGCGCTCTGCCGTTCGCATAGCTTTCGGCCTGGGAGTAGCCTGTCTAGCCGCCGCCTTTTTTCATGCATCGTATACCGACAGTCTTCACTCGTCTTTTCCCGAGCAATTTCAACCCCCGATCTTCAACGCTCCGCCACGCCAGCGGCCTTTCTCTGATCCCGGATTCTGGATGTACGAGTTGATGTATCAGCTCGTACCGGCTGCTGGATGGGCGCTGGCGTTTTTCCTTCTACGCAAATCCAGCGACGTTTTCCAAAGACAACCGACTCACGGTGATAGTTCCACCGAGATCGAAGATGTTTCATCACGAAAAGAAACAACGAAAATTCCAGCATTCAAAGATCGCTTCGAGACTTCTTTCGTAGCTACGATAGGGGTCACGGCTGGCCTTATTTTTTCGGGCGCGATTTTTACAAGCGGCATGTTTTCCTGGAACTTTGTGCAATGGATGACATATCTGTTCGCAATCGGTTTTGCCCTTCTTTTGAACTTCAGATATCTCGATCCTTTTCTCGAAGAGTTGGGGGGATCCGATGAGCATACCCTAGATTCTGGGTCACGGTTTCGTAAGGTCTCCCTTTTAAGTATATCGGCTGCTGTTCCTATCACGATCTTCATGCAAACTTAACGACAAGGTTATGATGGAGAATCCAGTAGAAATGGTTCTCTGGGCCGTGGCGGCGTTCGGTGGCGGAGCGATAACATTCGCCTGGGCCTGCGGCTCGTACCGCTCGCCTCGGCGCACGGCAGAATTTGGCGCCCTGACCGGAGCCATCCTACCAAGCCTCGCAATCTTGGGAATATATTCCTATGCAATAATGCTCGGCCGCCGAACCGTTGATCAGGCTGTCGCGCTTATCGGGGGCGCAGCTTTGGAGTGGGGTCTCTATGGGTTAGTTGGAGGTCTGCTGATAGAGAGGGGGCGAGGAACCTGGCTGCCTAAACGTGTAGCCTCAGGTATCGTGATTGCCGGACTGATCATTATCGTCGGTCTGACGGTGGCCTCCATCGGTGCACCCGGAACATACGCCTCCATCATCGACGTATCCAACCGTGGCGCTACAGAAGTCTGTGCGCAATCGCTGCAGTCAAAGCCGGTTGCCTGCAACCTTCTACCACAGTTGGCCCGGGTGTTCTTTATAGCGCTGGGGTGGGCGTGGGGTCTAATGCTTTTTCCGAAATCGGAAGATGTTCTGAGAACTCGATCCAACTCACCCAGCTAGCGGTTCAGGATAACGATTTGCCTACCGGCAGGAAACATAGATTCACTCCCGCGTCTTGATCTTGATATAGAGCGCCGTCCGGTTGTTACCGAATTCCGTGCCCATTTCTGGACGAAACGGCGCAGTCTCAACAACGAGATGGTCATGGCCCTATCCACCGTGGCCTCGTCCCAGGGTATCATTAAATCTTGTATGCTTCGCGTCCTTCGGGAGGTATAGGATTTTTAAACCATCTCTTCTATGGCGGGGCGGGAACGATTTTCCTACGGAAGGTGGCGTTCGGCGCGGCGCGCCCCTGGAAGCGAATCACATGTAAACGCGGCCGAGGCAGCGATCCCAATGCAGTTATCAAGATAAGGTTCATTCCAATGTTATTCGCAAACGGCGGATTGATGGCACTTGGTACGATGAAAACCAAGCGAGCCCCCCTGCGGGCACAGAGATGAGTCAGCAGGTTTTTTTCCAGATCCGTTTCGAAATCTTGTATTGACACAGAGACTTTACGTTGGATACATTCCCTCGCACAACCGGCGAGGAACTGCATGCGTCAACAAGCCTTCTTCAGAACAAGTTGGCTCAATATTGTCTTTCTTGCCCTGCTCTACGTCGTAGAAAGTTTCGCTTCCTTCACGCTCGGTGGCGCTGGAGAACCGCACTAACATGTTTGTCTGTTTTGCTTGCCTGCGCCGCCTGGGCTTGGCGCTTCTACCAGCAAATCACGACATTTCCCGTGGCGACCGGGCTAAACATACCTATTTAATCACTAGCCCATACATCCGTAAACAGATTGGCGATAAGGATCGGAGAGAAAACCGAATTGATTGTAGCTATCTCGTCATTGAAGCTTTGATTGTCTCACTCGACTGGAGATGTGCAAACTCAGGTGGTGAGCCGGGAAAAGGATCATTGCACACCTAAGCGCGAAGGAGGTGTCCCGTGGCTCAGATCAAAACTTGGAGCGTAGGTCTGTTTTTGTTAGCCGGAGTGGCTGGCTTCTCTCTGCCAGACCACGCGCATGCCGCAACCTGCGACGCGATCCTCGGAAAGTGGGCGTGGTTTATCGGCGGTGAGGTGACCGTTAACCGTGACGGGACCTTCACGCAGCAGTCGGGTAATGCCGGCACCTGGCAGTGCAATGACGGCGCGCGGGGAAGATTTACTTTTCGTTGGCGCGACGGGGGTTTCGTCAACAGTTTAGTCCTTTCGCCAGACGGGCAGGGTCTCAGCAGCACAGATCAATCCCAGTGGTATGTCACTGCACAAAAATCGGCTGCTGCGCCAAACTCGGATCAGCTCGTGCGGAAAGACGATTGCTGCCAGGAAAATTACGGCTGTGAAACGAAAAGGATCGAGGATGAATTCACAAAGAAAATGGCAGCGTGCCATTTTCCAGGGAACTCCGGCTGCATCTCCGAAGCTACAAGTTGGAAAGCCTCGCAGCTCAAAGCCGCCAATGAGAACCTCCTCATGTGCAACCGCACGGCGAGCGGTGTGGCCACGGGTCAAGCACCGGCGACTGGTGCCGCGCCGTTCCCTGCCAGCGGCGACGAATTTCATTCTACCGAAGGAACCGCCGGTGCCGGCCAAATGTGCCAGCCGTGCGGGTTCGGCACTGATCAGGCGGCAGGCGGCGACACTTTCGGCTCGAATTCACCAGGCTCGGACAAGCAGCAGCCACCGAGTCAATCGAAGCCCAAGCCGACATCGCCAGTCGTTCGAGACGAATCGGATTGCTTACCGCAGATTGATGCGCAAGAACTGGAGAGGTTGAAGGCAGAACGAAACGATCTTGTGCGATCCCTTGCCGGTGCCGGCTATGTCACAGATCTAACTCTGCAGACAATGGGTAAGCTCATCGTTGCTCGTTTACACCACCTGACCGAGCCGAATGAAGGTATTGTGTCTCGTACCCTGCGCGACGCACAAAGCGTAATTGAAT
>DATBEY010000249.1:0-9864 GCA_036558765.1 Binatia bacterium
CCCATTTCAGCTAACAAGTGCGGATTTTGCGTCCAGCCCGGATCGACGCGCACGAATAACTCGAGAAAAATGCGGCAGCCGAGCAGCGCCTCCAGTTCCTCGCGTGCCTGTTTGCCGATCTCTTTGAGCATACTGCCGCGCTTCCCGATCAGTATCCCTTTGTGCGAATCGCGATCGGTATGAATCGTCGCGCTAATCACAAGCAAATTTTTGTCAGCCTTTTCGGTGAACTCATCGATGGTCACCGCGACGCCATAGGGGATTTCCTCGTGGGTCAATAAAAATATTTTTTCGCGGACCATCTCTGAGGCAAGGAAGCGCTCCGATTGGTCGGTGTACTCGCCCTCGGTAAAGTAGCGCGGCCCCTCAGGTAACCATCCCTCGACGAGCTCCAAGACGAGATTGACTCCTTCGCCCTGCAGGGCGCTGACGGGCACGATCTCTTTTTCCGGCAATAATTGAGCGCAGCGTTCGATCAGCGGCAGCAGTTTGCCCTTGGAGACTAAATCGATCTTGTTCAGCAAAATCAGCACCGGGGTTTGCACTCCGCGCAGTGTTTCCGCGATGCGCTCTTCTTCCTGTTTAATTTTGCTGTGCGCATCGAGGAGCCACAGCACGCCGTCGACTTCATCCAGTGTTTGCAACGCTGTATCCATCAACCTTCGGTTGATCAACGAATGGCCCTGATGAATTCCTGGGGTATCCAGAAATATGATCTGAGAGGAATCCTTCGTGCGAATCCCCGTGATGCGGTTTCTCGTCGTTTGCGGCTTGGGCGAGACGATCGCAACCTTCTCACCGAGAATGCGGTTGAGCAAAGTTGACTTCCCGACGTTCGGCCGGCCGATGATCGCAATATAGCCGGAGCGAAACGACAAATTTTTCTTGTTCTTGTGATCCGTCTCTGCCATAAGAGGGGCTGCAGCGCGCCAGTATTATGACACCCAGTCCTGTCCGTTCAAGTTTGCGCTCCTGCATCATTTTTCATGCCGATTAGCTTCACGCCGTCGATGAAACAGCGTGTCACTCGCAGGACGCTGGCGATGCTTCAGCGCTCGTTAGGCTATTTTCCAGAATTGCGCGACCAGAGCATCACGGTAGGTTATACGCGGAAACATCTCGGCAGCGCCACGGTGATTTACCGAAAGGGAGCGGTTTCGAAGATTATCATCCGGTTACGCGTTCGCAAGGTCGCCTATCAAACCATCGGCCATGAGCTAACTCACCTGATCCAGGCGCTGGCCCATGGTGATCGATCAGGCAAACGGTCTTCGATCCCGGGAAAAATCCCTTCCGGCGAAAAACAATGTGACATTTGGACGCTCGCGCGTGACCCGTTGTTTTGTGACGATGCGCCCACCTACATCAAGATGCCGCGCAGCGTACGCGATCATTGGCCGGATTACGCCGAAGCGGTGCGTGAGCTCTGTATGAGCGCCATCGCAAAGCGCGAAACCCACCGCCAGTACATCCGTTGGTTGGAGGATGAAATTGCTAAATTGCCCGCCACGCAAGTGCGAAAAAAACCTGCCAGCACGCAGCTCATGCTGCCGTGGTGAGGTAATCCCCAGCGTGCTTACCTCAACTGCCCAGTAGCGCTTCGATCTCTTTAAGCTCTTCCCGCTTTAATATCCAATCCGCCGCCTTCACATTGCTCGTGACGTGTTCTACTTTCCGCGCACCGGTGATCACCGAACAAATCGCAGGCTGGGCGAGCAACCAGGCCTGCGCCAGTTCATTGATGCCGCGACCCCGATCCTTTGCCCAGACGGACAGCCGGGTGACCAAGTGGTAATTTTTTTCAGTCATGAGCTCTTGCACGCTTCTCGCCGACTCGCCGCGCGAGCCGCGCGGCGCGGGCTTCCCCGGCTCATACTTTCCCGTGAGAAAGCCACCCGCCAACGGATAGTAGGGAACAAATCCGACCTGATGAGCGCGGCAATAGGGCAGGACTTCCCCCTCGACTGCCCGGCTCAGCAGATTGTACTCCGATTGCAGCACGGCGAAACGGCTCCAACCTTTTAGCTCAGCAAGCAAGTTGGCGTGCGCGAGTTGCCACGATGCATAGGCCGATGCGCCGATATAGTGAACTTTGCCCATGCGAATGAGGTCGTCGAGGCCGCGCATTGTCTCTTCGATCGGCGTGGTATCGTCCCACCGATGGCAGTAATAAAGATCGATGTGATCCGTCTGCAAACGCCGCAAGCTCAGCTCGACGGATTGCATCATGTGATATCTCGACGCACCCCAGCTGTTGGCGCTGGTTTTCTTCGGAAAATTGAATTTGGTCGCCACTACGACGCGATGGAAACGTCCTTTGAGTGCATGACCCAACGTCTCTTCGGAAGCGCCGTCATTGTAGACGTTGGCCGTGTCGATGAAATTTATTCCTTCGTCGAGGGCTGCATCAATAATCTTGTCGACCTCCGCTTGTGGCACATCCGGCGCGCCGAAACGATTGGCGCCGAGCCCGATGACTGAAACCCGGACCCCCGCATGGCCCAGTTGACGATAATCCATTGACTACTCCTTCGAGAATTGCAGATTCAGGCGCTGCAAGCGGCGCGCCGCCACTACCGGCGGAGCCTGGCCATCCGGAGGCGCATGCTCATGGTGGGAAAAATAGATGCTTATCTATTGCGCGCGGTACTTGGCATCGGTCGAATTACCCGTTGCGGTTTTTTACCCGAGCGGTCGCGCCCGCAATTCCAGCATTCGGAAAACTGACCTTCTATGGTTTCATTGCAGCCCGGACACAGCCATGATTTTTGCACCGACCGGAGCGGCGCTAAAGTTTTTCGTAAAATCGCCTTAGCCTTAGGCGCTTTTTCATCATCGATAACCCACAGCTCTGGCCAGCACTCAATCGGCGGCAGCTCCCCTGCCGCACTGCTGAGATCGAAATTGCGGGTCGCGCAGCGAATGCCAAAAGTCGCGAGAACGTTTTTCAAATGGCCAATCATCAACGGATCCTTGCCGGTAAAAACTCGGGTCATACGCGCGCCCGCTCCGCGCGTCTCAATACGCTCTCGTTCAATTTTAGTTTCTCGCCGAGCCAGAGGGAGCGCTCGAGATGATCGCCGTAACCATCTCCGGTCGACGGATGCACGAGCACGGACAAGCCCTCGCGATGCAGCATCAACCACGGCACGACTTTGCCGAACTCCTCCGCAGTGAAAACCGCCTGATACATGGCATCGAGATGAGGCCCAACAGGCTCATCATGCCAGCGGCCAATTTGAACCTCAAAATTCGCCAAACCCGCGCGTACCCGTGCGGCCGCATCCCGAGTTTTTGCTGGATCATAATAAATATGGGCGTGATAACCCTTGATGACAGGCTCTGCCATAAAGCACCTCTCCCGAAGAGAGTGTCTATCTTACTATCAAATCTGCTGAGCAGAAGCCAAACGGGAGGGAGTGATTGCTAGATGACGTTTAGCAGCAAGACTGTCTAGGAGTGGAAACCCTGGATAAAAACAGCTACGAGCCAGCTGTTTCCAAAATAATTTCGTCGGGAAATATGTATTCGTAACCCGCCGCTCCGAAGTTGACCAAAATCAACTGTCGGCCCATGTTTTCCACCATTCTGACGAAAGTCCCTTCGCGGGGTAGCACCACGCCCGTTTTCTGCGACCTGATCGGTTTGCTGGTTTTCAGTGGGTCTCCAGGGCTCATTTTGTCTTCTCCCCGAATCGAGTAGTTATTAGTTATACGCGCTGTTCGAGCTTTGTCTCCTATCTCTTCTTGCCTATTTTAGACGTCCCGTCGCTGAGAAACGTAATGCAAGGGCAAGACCAAGCCTGTTTTTGCCTGTGAGGCGAATCCAGGACAACCGCGCGAAATTAAGCTTCTTGATGGGAGCGATGTCGAGAACAAGTTGTAAGTTAAGATATTTTCACCATTTTCAGAAGTTCGGCGGCCCTTACTGCCGAAGCCTCAAACCTTGCCTTTCCTGTAACGTTGCCAAAGATTGAGGCAGTTTGCGTAAATTCTCAGCTTTGCTCGGGCCACTATTTGTCGGATGTTTTTACCAGGATTCGTATCCTCTATTCCTTCAGCCGAGTTGTCATGCCATATGAAAACAGCCCCAGGTAACGCTTCTCAAGATGTGGACGGGCCGGATGGAAGGTCGAAATTGAACCGTACAAAAACGATAGGAGTCGGGCTGGCCGAATTGATGCAACCTTTATCTCGCATCGAGATCGATACTGGAGGAGGCGACGTCGACGCGGCTGAATTCAACAAACTGGCTTATAGCATAGATGCGGCGAACAATGCACGAAAAATTTTTCTTTCAGCAACTTCACGAAACACTCAAAGCCAATCCTCATCCGATCGCGTCATTTTTCGCTGTAGACTTTATCGAAGAACCCTTCGCTGTCGAGTTTCTTTAGCCAGCTCGTATCGACAATTTCTTCGGCCTTAACCGCCTTCGCTTTGGGATTTTGCTCCGCCACGTATTTAATGACGACTTTAAAGCCCTCCAGCGTAGGATAAGGTTTTCGATCGAGTTCTTCTTGCGCTTCAGCGTAATAATCTTCCGCAGCATCCAAGTTTGCCAATCGAAGATTACGCGCAAGCACTTCCTTCACTGCCTGCTTATTCTCCTTTTTAAAGATGTAGCCGTACGCCTCGATAGTAGCGCGCGTAAACGCGTCGATAATTTTAGCATTCGCCGCCGCGTAGTCTCGTTTGACCGTCAGGCCGGTATTTTGGTAGGGAATTTTGGCCTGAACCATGTCGAGCAAAGGAAAATAACCTTTGCCCACCATGATCTTGGTTGCGACCCGCTGCAACATGGCGGCATCGATCGCCTTGCTTTCCAGCGCAACCATACGGTCGGGATCGACACCGGTCTGGATCAGCACGATTCGGTCTCGCTTAAGATCGAGCTGCAGATGCTCCAGAGCGATCAATGCGGAGATATGCGAAGAGCCACCGAATCGTGCGGTACCGACTTTTTTGCCTTTGAGATCCTCTGCCCGGCGGATATTGGGCTGGGTCACCACTGTAAATGGCGAGGTATTGCTCAATCCGAGGAAGAAGCTCAATTTTTCTCCGGAAGCAGCTAAGTTGACCAAGGAGGCCGGCGCATTAGCGGTCATCTGCAGCTCCCCGGCGGCAAACATCTGCGCTACCAGCGAGCCGCTATTGACGAGAAGCAATTGCACGTCAATGCCGTGGTTTTCGTAAAATTTTTTATCCCTACCAACATAGAGGGGTGCCATATGCGGCGTCGGTGTCGATAAGGCAATTCGGATCTGTGGCATTTTTTGCGCCTGTGCCACAGAAATGTCGAGCAAGGCAGCGCAACTGACCAGTATAGCGACAAATAAATTTGCGCGTTTCACAAGCTCACCTCTATGGAAACCTACCGCACCGGAGCAGTCTAACTGATCGCTGGTTGGCCAAGCAACGCCGGAGAATTTTTCACGCGGGCTTTTTGCGGATGGGCCATTGCCTCAGCACGAGGTCACCCAGAAAGAAAAATAATCCGGCACAGGTCAGCGGCCACCAGGTCTCGCGACCATGTCGCGCTTTACCCGGTGTGGGTTTGTACAGCCGTTCGAGCCCGCGGGTTATCTTTGCCGGATCAAGCATTTCGCCGCCGGTTTCTTCGGCAAGCCGACTGAGTAATGGCAAATTGGGTTTGAGCTCCCGGTATTCCTTTGGATAGGGGGCAACGTAAGGCAACGTAGTGATCGGCAGCGCCGTCTCGCCCTCCTGAGCGTACAACGTGACGAAGTGGACGCCCTGGGCCGCCGGGATGAATCTCCCCTCGTATCGGCCCGGCGCAGTCTGTTGGAGCGCCGCTTCCTGACCGGGTTGAGCGGGTGTTGTGATATTAGCCTTGAGCTGCAAAAAATTCATGAATTTTCCGTCGCGGCCAATGACGTCGGCGATGACCTTGACCGAGTCGCCGTCAGCGAGGAAATCCGTCCGTGTTCGGGTCTCGATGATTTTGCGCATGGTATCCCGTGCCAGCTGACTTGCCCATTGGGGAAAATTTCGCCACGTGATCCAGTCTTTGCCCCATCGACCGCTTAGATCGGACGTAAAGGCCATCACGCGGCCGAGGCCATAGCGCCACGCCACCAGCAGGGGATCCTTATCGACGCGCATCAGCAATTCGCTCCTCGGTTTGGGATATGTGAGCACGTATCCCCCCAACGCGGGTATATTGCTGGGCGCCAATCCTTTAAGCGGCCCGACCCCCGCGACCATAGTCGGCGTCACCGGCTTTTCAATGATCAGGTCTCGGGAAATTAGTAACGTTTCAGTGGTGAAAATTTGCGGGATGGTCTCGGGATCCAGCGCAACATAACCGCGGCCTTTACCATCCTTCGCGATATCGGCCATGAGCTGCACGTCGGCGTCGCTGCCCACCGATACCGTTGAGACAGTGATACCGTCGCGCGCCATGCGGCCAACCAGCGCATGGAAATCCGCCTTGTCCGTCAGTCCATCGGAAAGAACAATCACATGCTTAATTGCCGCCGGCTTGGCGGCAATGCCGCGGTACGCCTCGACCATTGCTTTGTAGAGATCCGTACCGCCGTCGGACTGCAGCGAAGCGAGACGATCGGAAATCCAGTCGCCCTTTCCGACCTGTCGAAACGGCAGGGTCCAGTCCCAGCTCGCATCGAAAGCTAAAATACCGACTTGATCCGTCGGGTTCATGATGTCGGCCGCAGCGATCGCCGCCGCTTTGGCCAGATCGAGCTTCGTGCTGCCTTCACCGCCGGCGCCCATGCTGCCCGATTTGTCGAGCACGAAAAGCAATGCCACATGCGGCATCTCAAGCCGGGCGGGTGGGCGCATATCGACGGGAAGAACTCGTTCGAGCGGTGTGCGGAAATAGCCGCCCGCGCCGTAACTTTGGGATCCGCCGATGACCAGCAATCCACCGCCGAGATCGCGCACATATTTTTCGAGGTTTTCCATTTTGGCGTGCGAAAGTTTAAACGCCGGCACATTATCGAGCACCAGGAGATCGTAAGCCGAGAGCTCGGATAGACTCAGCGAGTGAATATCTGGCGCCGCTTGAACTACCGCATAACCCTGGACCTCTAACACTTTCGCAATCGCCCGCTGACTCGCCTGTTCCGCTGAAAGCAAGAGCACCCGGGGTGGCCCTTTCACCGTCACCACCCCTCGGAGCAGATTATTTTCGGCCAGCGTGTCATCCGGAGAATCCACAAGCAGTTCGTAAGTATGATTGCCGCGTTCCGTGAGCGTGTCGCGAAAGCTCACTGGATTACTTCCTGGCCTGAGGTGCATTTCTCGCTCTGCCTGTAAAACGCCATCGCGCAACAAACGAATGCGCGCGGGCACTGCACGCGCGCTTTCGACGGCGCCGTGGATTTCGAACCCTTCGGCACTATCGACTAGCCGGGGCAGGCTCAAATCGCTCAAATAAACTTCGTTGCGGCCGCGCGCCAGACTGATTGGAAGACTCCAGACCTCGACGCCTTGCGCCCGCAGCAGTGGAATCACGCGCGCAACTTCGCCGCGATTTTCGTTGCCGTCTGAGATCAGGAGAATTTTCCCCTCACGCCCTTCGCCGACCTGAGCGACGGCAGCCTGAAGCGCCGCCTGAATATCGGTCTCGTCCCGGTCCAGTCGCGAGCTAAGCTCCGGCGTTGCTATTCCCGGGTGCGGCAACGATTCCCATTGCGGTGTGCGGCCAAAAGTCAGCAGGCCGGTGCGCGTGTCGGGGCCGGCGAGCCGCTTTGCGGATTCGAGAACTCCCAGAGCGGCCTCACGCCCTTCCTGTCCGACACTGCGCGACAGGTCGATACCAAGGATCACATCCAACGCCATGAGCGAGCGATAAATGCGCGGATCGAAAAATGCGAGCGCCAGCAACGCGAGAGCTGCACCCCGAACCATTACCGGATAAATGGATAATTTTTGCCCCAAGGCCAAAGCCAGCTCGACCGCAAGTAAGAGCAGCACGGCGACTAATAGAGCTGGCCAGAGCGAAAAAGCGCCGCTCTCGGATTCATGCGCCGTTTCGACCGATTTGCCGGGTCCGCTGGTGAGTTGTGCCCGCGGCACGATTTGCGATTCGGCTTCGTCATTCAGATTGACGGCGAAGCGACCCGCTCGGCCGGCGGTTTTGAAGCCGTAAATTCCCGTCTGTAGGGTTTCGGCGAAGAGCAGTCGACTCGCAGTGGTAGAAAGAGTTTCTTTTTTTCCCGAGGGCAAAGTGATCTCCACACTATCGTCGCCGCGCGCTAACGCTAGCGTAAACGGATCACCGGCCTTCACCGCTTCTCCGGGAAACTCGAGCCGTTCGGGGTGAAACCATTCAAGAAGATTATGAACCAGGATTGGAAAAGCGATCCGCAGCGGCAGATCCGATGCCATGAGATCGAACGCTAGCAACACCACGCGGAGCTTTCCTTGTTCCAAGACGTAGAGTAGCGGATTGTCCGCGCCATCGCGCGCTAGCACAACGCCTTGACCCAGCGCTCGAAGCCGTAGCGCTTCGCTAATTCTTAGATCGCCGAGGCTCAGGCCAGCGGTCAACGCATGCTTCGCCGGCGGTAACGCGACCCGTGGATTTTGCGTTTTGCCGCGGAGCTCCAACGGTACACTTGGACTGACGGTGTTGATCAAGATGAAATTTCCCTGCTTGAGCGCCGGAGCCGCGACGCGATCGAAGATCACCAAATCGAAGGTTTCCGCGCCGTGCATTGCCGCCTCGTCCCAACGCGGCGCGGTGCTGAGCTGAACCTGCGGGAACAAGCGCAGCACCTGTTGCAAGTAAGGATTCCCCGGGCCGACGTAGAGAAGCCGTAAGGGCGCCTGCTCCCTAAGCGCCAAGTAAGCTACATTATCCGTCGCAAAATCATCTTTGACTTCCAATCGGGCGGTCAAAATCCCTCTCAGCTCGCCCGCAAAAGGATAGATCATCACCCGCCGCGCGCCGGCGCCAATTTCTATTTCTTCACGCGCGAGCAACTTCTCACCGAGGCTCAAAGCCAGTGGTACCCGTACAGCTTTGGCGGTGAAATTGCGCAGGTGCACCATGATCTCCGCAGGTGCGCTGCGCTCCGAATGCAGCCGTGCTTCGAACCCAACAATGGCGATATTTTCACTGCCCCCGGCAACGCTGACGAAGCGATAATGGGCCGCCGGCTTGGTAAACTCTTCGGCGCCCTTGAAGGCGCCATCGCTGATCACCACAATCCGATCCGCGCTATCGCGCTTCAAGAAAGTATGCGCGAAAAGGATCGTTTCCTTGACTCGCCCCGGCGCATCAGTCGCTTCCAGCCCGCGCGCGAGATCGCGTAAGCGCCGCTTCTCAGCCGTAAACGGCATTAAAAGGCGAGGCTGAACGCCGGCGCCGATCACCATCATTTTTTGCGTCCTGGACATGTCGTCGATAAGCTTGTCGAATTCCCGCCGTGCCCGTTCAAAGCGCGAACCGCTCTGGCCGGTGGCTTTCATGCTCGCGCTCAGATCGATCACCACGATGAGATCACCGGCGCTGGAACCGAAGTGAAGCAGCGCAGGGTCCGCCAGTGCGATGATCAGCGCAACGGCCGCAAGCATCTGCAGGAGCAACAACAGATTGTGGCGCAGCAGCCAACCAAGCCGGGTGCCGAGCGGGCGTTCTCTGAGGATGCGCTCCCACAGAAACATCGTCGTCGTACCGACTTTTAAGCCCCTGGGTTTAAGGCTATGGAGAAATACAATTAGCGGTATAGCACCGGCCAGCAGGAATAAGGCCGACGGCAGGCTCCAAAGCATAGTTCAAGCCACGCTGCCCACCTGGCGCAGCGTCTTTAGCACGAATTCATCAAACGGAACTTGAGTGGTTGTGCGCAAGTAGTCGATGCGCCGGTGCGCG
>DATBEY010000250.1:0-5359 GCA_036558765.1 Binatia bacterium
ATCGGCATGCTCATGCTGTCGCACATGGCGTCGCCCGAGAAGATCGCTGAACAGGGAAAACTCATGGAAAGCTACGGCGCCGATGTTGTATTGGTCACCGATTCCGCCGGCGCGCTGATGCCCGACACGGTGAAGCAGCGCGTCGCAGCCTTGCGCGCGGCGATTAAGATCGGCGTCGGCTTTCACGGTCACAACAACCTCTCCCTTGCGGTCGCCAACAGCATCGCGGCGATCGAAGAAGGCGCGCGCTGGATCGACGCCTGTACCTGCGGGTTGGGCGCCGGCTCGGGCAACACGCCGACCGAAGTGCTTGCCGCGGTGTTGGATAAGATGAAATACGAAACCGGAATTAACTTATGGAAGATCATGGACGTCGCCGAGAACGTTGTGCGGCCGATCATGCCGAAACCTGTAAGAATCGGCAAAGTCAGTCTGACCATGGGTTACGCCGGAGTCTACTCGAGTTTTCTGCTCCACGCCGACAAAGCCGCCGAGCAGTTCGGCGTTGATGCGCGTGATATCCTCGTTGAACTCGGTAAGCGCAAAGTCGTCGGCGGACAGGAAGACATGATCACCGAAGTGGCGATGATGCTGGCGGAAAAGCAGAAACAACGCCCGACCGCTTAGGAAAAGCCGCAATCAAAACGAACAAACGAGATTCACCAGCTTGCCCGGAATGACGCCCGAATTACTCAACGGGTTCTGGATACTGACACTAACTGTCACCAATAACGTCTTCTATAGGTATCGATGAGAATTTCATCCTGACTATTGTCGAGAAATTCGAGCAAGGTTCGATTGAACTCCTCGGGACGCTCGTACTGCGGCCAATGCCCCGACTTGTCGACGAGAACGAATCTTGAACCAGGGACGCACTGATGCACCTTGTCGGCCACCGGCCAAGGACAGGTCGGATTATGAGTCGTCCAGAAGAAGAGTATCGGCGCCTGAAGCTTAGGAATCTTTTCGATTAAGTTGTAAACCTTCTGGTCGCGCGCGTGTAGAACATATTGCATGGCGGGATCGCTATAGATTTTAAGCCGAATATCGACCAGTTCGTCCGGCAGAATTTTGGGATCGTGAAACAGCCATTCCATGCGCTTTCGGATGGTTTCCTTCGTCGGCGTTCCGGTCGCATCGCGGGTCAATTCTTGAAGGCGGTTTTGACCGGATACGTAACCATGCTCGTTGGACGGTATCCCGCCCACGATCAGACCTAGCTTGTCGACGCGCTCAGGATGCTCGTACGCGGTCAGAACACTAATTTGTCCGCCTTGCGACTCTCCAACCAGATGGGCGCTTTTGATCTGGGCCGCGTCCATGAAATCCAACAAATGCTTCGAGAAGGCATCAAGGTTGTAATCGATCTTCGGTTTGTCGGTGTATCCGTGACCGAGATAGTCGATGGCGAGCACGCGAAACTTTGCCGAAAGCGGGATCAAGTTTCTTACCCAGGTCTCGGCATGGCCGCCCCCGCCATGTAAAAGGATGATCGGTTTACCATCGCCTTTTTCGAAACAGCGAGTACGAATACCTGCAGCATCATAGTATCGTTCGTATTGCGCGAAGGTTTCTAATTCTTTCGATGCCATTCTCCCACTCCTTTCGTAAACAAAAACAATTGCTATGCAGGCCGTAGTTCGGTCAGCTCTGACGGATACCGAACTGGTATTTCGATTTTCGCACTACAAGCGCGAGGAGAACGCCGAGACCGACCAGAATGCTTCCGCCTCCCACCACCGCGGACAGGTGCAATTAATCGGCGACGGGCTTGATCTGAGCCCCAGGTGATGATCGAGCCATGCAAGTGCTAGCAAATTACTCCAGGCAAAAAATTTTAATCTTTTCATTCTGTGCTCCGCTGTAGCAGGCACGCGACGATCTGGATTCACCACTGATCCTGCCGAATCTGGCCACGCGATTTCGGCCAATCGCAATTCTGCGCAAGAATCGCACGATATGAGACGTGTCGCGGCGGTCATCGTATTTGCAGCGATATTTGGTTGTCAAGGATTCCTGCGTTTTGCGTGTTCCACAGCGAGGCAGTAGACGTCCGATGACATCGCGGTCCGCCGTGACGCGGTGTTTGGTCTTTGCAGTCGCTTTGATTTTTATATCGACTACATGGCAAGGGCGTACATCTTCCGATTCGTTTATCGTGGGTGCTGCAAAGGTGCTCCTTCGGCTACGAACATTACGAAAGATGGATGGAATGATGATCCGCGTGGTCGCGCTACCCAAAGATCAGCGAACTTGATATAGGGGGCTGATCTCTCCAAAAGTACTGAAAAAGGTGCCGCCGCAACGGTGATGCCGCAGCGCGCCGAGTGGAGCAAACTGAACAAAGAGGAGCTGCCATGTCGTTCTACGAAAGAGGCCGCGTGCGCATCCAATACGAGGAGGCCGGCTCCGGCTTCCCGTTGTTGCTCATCCCCGGCGGGGGGCTGAACTCGACGATCGCCCTGTTGAAACGCGGCAGGCCTTTTAATTCGATCGAAGAGTTCAAGGGAGAATACCACTGCATCTTCCCCGACATGCGCAACGCTAACGGCGGTCAGTCCTCCGGCCCGCTCGAGATCGATCGGCCGTGGGATGCCTATACCGACGACCATATCGGTCTGATGGATCACTTGGGGATCGACAAGTTCGCGGTGATGGGTTTCTGCATCGGTGGTCCTCTGGTTTGGAACCTTCTGAAGCGGGCACCCGATCGTATCGTCGCTGCCGTGCTGGCGCAGCCCAGCGGATTCCGGCCGGAGATGCCCAACCTCGCCTACGAGCACAACATGAAGGACTGGGGCCCCGAGTTGGTCAAGCGCCGGCCCGACGTCACAATGGAGATGGTCGACAAATTTCTAACCCAGATGTACCGCGCCAACCCAGACTTCGTCTGGTGCGTGACACGCGATTTCGTGCGCAATTGCCAGACGCCCGTGCTGATCCTGCCGGATGATATCCCGCCGCATCCGTACGCTGTTGCCATGGAGGCCGCGCTGCTCGCGCCGAAGGCAGAAGTGAGCATGTTCCCGTGGAAGGAGCCGAAGGAGCGGGTTCCTCTGGCGGTGCGTCAGATACGTTCCTTCCTGCGCGCGCACCGGTTCGCTGCTGTTTAGACGGCGGAGTTAAAGCAGATGACATTGCCGGGAGGAAAATCGCGAATGTCGAAAGTGTTGGCGACTTGTGCCGTATTGCTATTCCTGGCGGAGGCGCGCGCTCAATCGGACTGGAAGAAGGAATGGGAAAAAACCATCGAGGGGGCGAAGAAGGAAGGTCAGGTGAACGTCTACATCGGCGGCTGGGAAACCGTCCTCGAATCGGGCGCGTTTCAAAAAGCCTATCCCGAAATCAAGGTGACCTGGGTCAGCGGCCGCGCCGGCGAGGTCGCCAAGCGCATTCTCGCCGAGCGCCGCGCGGGAAAGTTCCTCGCCGATGTGAGCAGCGAAGGCATCGGCTCGAACTACCGGGTGCTGCACTTGGCCAAGAGCTTCGATCCGATCAAACCCGCGCTCTTGCTGCCGGAGGTGACGGATGAATCGCTCTGGTATCAGGGCAAACACCGCTACGTCGACCCCGAAGGGCAGTTCGTCTTCCGATACGTCGGGACGCCGCAGCAGGGAAACATCGCTTATAATACCAAACTTGTAAACCCGAAGGAGATTTCTTCGGTGTGGCACCTCGTCGATGCCAGATGGAAGGGCAAAATCATCGCGCGGGACGTGCGCGTCCCCGGCCCGGGGAGCGCCCCGATGCGGTTTTTCTACCTCCATCCGGCGATCGGGCCAACTTTCATCAAGAAGCTGTTCGGCGAGATGGACGTGACGCTCTTTCGCGACTTTCGCCAGAGTATCGACTGGCTCGCCACCGGCAAAGCGAGCCTATGCTTTTTCTGCGCCGACACCGACAAGGCGAAACTCCAGGGACTGCCGGTCGATGAGTTCGTGAATTTTAAGGAAGGCGCGCCGCTCGTCACGCAATACGGCTCCCTCGCGCTCTTGAACCGCGCGCCCCATGCGAATGCGGCGAAGGTTTTCATCAACTGGTTTCTCTCGCGGGATGGCCAGATCGCGCTGCAAAAATCTATAGCCCGGAGCGGCGCCGAGACGGCCGATTCACTGCGTATCGATATTCCAAAAAATGACGTAAAGCCAGAGAACCGCCGCGTCCCGGGAGTCGACTATCTCGACATCGACAGCCGGGTCGAATGGACGGACATGAAGCCGGTGCTGGCAATTTTCGAAGAGGCACTCGCGAATGCAGAAAAACAAAAAAAGTAATTGAGCCCTTCGATAAGGCTGAGGACATTGAAAACGTCGAAAACGGCAAGTCGCTGCTCTTTTTGATCAAGCGCGGCGAAAGCAACCTGTTTCTCGCGCTCGAGCATTAAATCTTTTGTCGTTCATTCCTCGAGTTCTGGCGATTCTCCAGCAGGAGCGGCCGAGCCTCGCAACTCTCGGTCATTCAGTTCGGTCGGTGTCCGGTCTTTCTTCCTTCGCGCCTGAAAATCCACGCTGGCAATCTCCCGATTGCCTGTGTAGAAATTGTGGATGATCCGTCGGCGAGAACCGCATTTCTCGATGCGCGTCTACTTCGGCGGCGACGGATTTCAAACGGCATTCCGATGCTATTAAGCGAGGACGACGCGGCGAAAATCATTTTGGTGCGTTCCGTCGAGGAATGCGACAAGAAATTCTTTTCCGATCAGATCGTTCTCGATGCCCTGGCAGCAGGAAAAAATGCGGAGCCAGGGTTGGCCTGGGTCAAAGCGCGGGCGCAGTTTCTCTTCGACCACCTTTCGCCCTCTTATCAAACGGTCCGGCAAATCGCGTGTCTGCCCTCGCCTTGGAGTGCATCCCTCTGCTTGCTGATGCTCGTGCTCGGGTTTTTGACCAACTTGCTGGGGCCGGCGGAAAAAATCCACGTTGTGCGTAATCCGGTTCTGTTGCTGGTGGCCTGGAATCTTTTGGTTTATCTCGTGCTCGCTGTTTGGGGTATCCGTCGTCAGAGCACAAGGCCTAGGGGCGCCGGTCCTGCTTTGCCGGACAACCGGCGGCCAAGGCCACCGGAAGCGCGTCGTGCGCTTCTGCCGCGGTTGGCTGCGGTTTTACTTCCTGGCATGTGGAGCCTGTTTCATCGCGTTTCGGCCAGCTTGCAGGAAAAAGCTAAACTAGCCGAGATCGCCAAACGGTTTAGTCTGAACTGGTTCGCGGTGGCGCCGAGTCTAGTCTTGGCGCGCTGGGAAACATTGCTCCACCTGGGTGCGCTGTCCCTCGCGCTTGGCGCCGTCGCCGGAATGTATTTTCAGGGGTTGTTTCAAGGCTACGCCGCGATCTGGACCAGTACTTTTATTACTGGCGAATCG
>DATBEY010000251.1:0-7996 GCA_036558765.1 Binatia bacterium
TGTCTGTCTAGTGCCTAGTGCCTGATGCCTCGTTTCGCAGATGCCTGGTCTGCTCCTCGTTCAGCGCAAAATCGCCGTCCACACTCTCAACAGCGACGCGATAGGTTTCGCGTGCTTTCCCCAAGCTCACGTAGCCGTTGCGGACATCATTCAGCACGCGTTCGGGATCGCGCTCGATCGCACTGCCCAGACCGCCGCCGCCGGGCGTTTCCAGCCTGAATGCTTCTCCCGGATGAAGGACGTGATCGGAATAGCGCGAGGGAATTACCCGTTCGTCCGGCCGCCCGGGATTCAAAACGCAGTGGCCGGTCTTGCCATCCATACCGCCGTCGATGCCCTTCGGAGCGACTGTATGTTTGGTTGAGCGCAACGAAAAACGCGCGTCGTTATCGAGGACCTCGTACTCACGGACAAATCCCAAGCCGCCGCGGAAACGGCCGGGTCCGCCGGAATCGGGAATGAGCTCGAAGCGCCGCACCCGGGTAGCAAATTCGGATTCGATGATTTCGATGGGCGCGATCTTGGCATTGGACTGATTGACATTGGTGCCGGAAACGCCGTCTTTGCCGCTCCGCCCGCCCGAGCCACCGCCGAAGATTTCATATTGCACGTAACCTTTGCCGGTTTTGTTGCTGCGCCCACCGATGATGATCGAGCGGCTGCTGCAGCCGTCGCCGACTTTTTTGTGCGGCGTAATCTGGCTGGATGCCTCGAGCAACGATTCCACCAGGGCATGGACCGTGGGATTGTAGGTGTTCACCGGCGCCGGAAAGCGCGGGTTGACGACGCTCCCCTCGCGCACTTTGATGTCGATGCATTTGGCCAACCCGTAATTGATCGCGAGCGCAGGATCGACCAGACAAGTGAGCAAATAACAACAGGCGGCACGCACAATCGTCGGTCGAATATTCGCTGGACCTTTGGTCTGATCGGCCGAACCGGTGAAATCGAAAAGCAGGTGGTCGCCTTGCTTCTCGATCCGGACATGCAAGCGCACCGGCTTATCGAGGTCGATGCCGTCGCTATCGACGAACCGTTCGCCTTCGCCGACACCGTCCGGCCATGAGGCGATTTCCGTGCGCACTTTCGCTTCGGTCAGTGCAAACAGCTGTTCGAAGGAGCTGAGGATCGTCTCCTTGCCGTAACGTTCCATCATCTCCTGAAAACGGCGCTCGCCGAGACGCGCGGCGCCTACCTGGCCGCGCAGGTCGCCCACCACCAATTCCGGGGTGCGGCTATTACAGCCAAGCAGCGCCTCGATGTCCTTGCTGGTTTTAAAATTTTGCACGTACTTGATCGGCGGCACATGCAAACCTTCCTGATAGATTTCCCGCGCCTGGCTCCAACAACTCCCGGGCACCGGTCCGCCGATATCGCTTTTGTGCGCGAGATTTGCCGCGAACCCGACCCATTCGCCGTGATAAAAAATCGGCGAGAGCACCGCCATATCCGGCGCGTGTGGGCTGCCGCCGAGGTAAGGATGATTGGTGATAAACGCATCGCCTTCGTGGACCTCGTCGGCGCTGTAGTTTTTGAGAATCCCAGCGGCGCAGGCCGGGAAAGCACCCATGTGCAGGGGCAGCACGACATGTTGCGCGACAACTTCCCCTTGGCGATTCAGTATGGCGCAGCTGGCATCCTGCGACTCGCGAATGATTGTCGAGTAGCCGGTGCGGAAGAGCGAGTTCTGCATCTCCTGCACGATACCGGCGAGGCGCGCTTGGATGACTTGTAACGTTACCGGATCAACGGTCATAACTATGCAATGACATGTAGGGGCCCAGCATGCTGCGCCCCTACATGCTTTTCTCCCTTATTATAATGTTCCGATATTCATCCACGCTGCCCTGCTGCTCGGGCTGGATCACCGTTGTGGTATCCAATTGCTCCACGATCGCGGGGCCGCTGATTTGATGACCGGTCTCGAGCAGCTCGCGGCTGAAAATTTGCGTGGTGAGAATGCCGTGCTCCTTGCCGAAAAATACTTTGCGCTCGCCGGTTCTGGCAGCTTCGAGTTTCCGTCCGGTGATTTTTCCGGGTGATAATTTCGCTTGGGGAACGAGCCCCAGGGAAATCAAGCGTAAGCTCACGAGCTCGACCGGCTCGGTTTCGGCTTTGTGCCCGGAATTTTGTTCGTGCAGGGTGTCGAACCGGCCGCGCATCTCGACCAGATCGTGTTTGATGAGCGGCGGCATCGGGCAGGGCACGGTCAACTCGTAGCCCTGGCCGGCGTAGCGGAGATCCATATAGGGTTCGATCTTGATCTCGTCTTCAGTGAAGCCTTCGCCGCGCAGTTCCGACTTTGCCTGCTCGATGAGCTGATGAAACAGATGATTGATTTCGTTCAGATCCAGTTCATCCAAGCCGACTAGCTTGGAGCGCACGTAGTCGTGTTTGACATCCGACATCAACAAACCGAGCGCCGAATGAACGCCCGGCGTCAAAGGAACCAAAACCGACGGAATTCCCAGATCGAGCGCCATTCTTCCGGCATGCATCGGTCCGCCGCCGCCGAAGGCGACCAGTGTAAAATCACGAATATCGTAACCGCGCGCCGAGGAGACCGCTTTGATCGCTTCCTCCATTTTGACGTTGATGATTTTCAACACGCCATCGGCGGCTTCGAGCAAATCGAGCTTCAGGGGTTGGGCGATCTTTTCGTTTAGGACCTGTTCCGCTTTCGGTTTGTTGAGCTTCATGCGGCCGCCGAGGAAATGATCGGGATCGAGAACGCCGGTGACGATATTTGCGTCCGTAATCGTGATGTGGTCGCCGCCGCGATCGTATGAAACCGGACCCGGGTCGGCGCCCGCGCTGTCAGGCCCGACCTGCAAACCGCCCACGGCATCGATCCGCGCAATGGTGCCGCCGCCGGCGCTCACGGTATGAATGTCGAGCATCGGTAGGGCGATCGGGCGCATGTTGATTTTTCCTTGCGTCGTGATCACCGGGTTGCCCTGATGAATCAGCGCCACGTCGCAGCTCGTGCCGCCCATATCGAAGGTGATGATGTTGTTGACGCCGACCCGCTCGCAGGTGCCCATGGAGGCGATTACACCGCCGGCCGGCCCGGAGAGCACGGTGGCGACGGGTTTTTCGCCCGACCCCTTGAAGGTGGACACGCCGCCGTTGGACTGCATGATGTAGAGTTTTGGCGTGGTCACGCCCATCTCGCGCATGCGCTGCTCGAGCCGGTTTAAATAATTGGCCATCACCGGTTGAATGTATGCGTTGATCACGGTCGTACTGAGCCGGTAAAATTCCCGAATCTGCGGTAAGACTTCGTAGGAGAGAGAGAGCCGCGCTTCGGGAAATTCTGCGGCGAAAATTTCCTTGAGTTTGAGCTCGTGCGCCGGATTCAAAAAGGAAAAAAGAAAGCAGACGGCAACCGACTGCACGTTTTTCTTCTTGAGTCGTCGCACGGCCTGAAGCGAAGCTTCGACGTCGATGGCTTTGAGCACATTGCCGCGAAAATCGATCCGCTCGGGAATTTCTTCGGTGAGATAGGGCGGCGCCAGCAGGCGCGGCTTCTCGAAAAACAGATCGTAAGTCGCCGGGCCGTAGCCGCGGGTTTGTTCCATGACTTCGTAGATGCCGCGGAATCCCTGCGTGACCAGAAGACCGGTTTTCGCGCCCTTTTCTTCCAGCAGGGCGTTAGTTCCGACCGTCGTGCCGTGACAGAAAAACGATATGTTGCCCGCGGCCACGCCCTGGCTCACCAATTCTTTGACCCCATTCAAAACCGCCTGGAAAGGCTCTTTCGGTGTAGACGGAACTTTGGTGATCGTGATCTCGCCGGTATCTTCGCTGAAGAACACGAAATCGGAAAACGTTCCTCCGGTGTCGACCGTGACGCGGTAATTGGACATAACGTTTTCGTCTACCACCAAACTCACGGAGCTTCAATTCGGTCGCAGCGCTTGGACGCGTGCTCGCACAAAGTCTCCGGAAGGCTGGATGCTCACCACGAAGACACGAAGCTCACGAAGGTTTAAATTACAGATAATTCTTCCTTTCGTGTGCTTCGCTTTCTCCTTCGAAAAGACCGGCGTCCTTCACTACGGCGGCGCGGCCGCTGCCTGCACAGAATCGTCGGTCTAAACCGGTTTCCCGAGTAGCGCGCAGCGCGTATCGAGGGATTCCCAGTCAGGGATGTGGCGTCTTCATTTCCTGTAGGCGAGCGCTAAGCTCATGAATCTCTTCGGCGTATTGGGTTTGAAATCCGAGGCGTCGCACCAGGCAGGGACTCGAGAGCTGCCAGCTTAGAGGTTCTCGATCTGCACCGGCTCGATCGAATCGGCGGGTTCGAAGCGAAAAATTTTGCCGTAGAAGTAAAGCTCCGCCTCCAGCACGCGCTTGATGTTTTCCGCTTTGCGAAATCCGTGCTGCTCGCCTGCGAAGGTGAGATAGGCCACCGGCAATTTTTTCGCCCGCACGGCCTCGAACATTTTTTCGCTCTGGTTTGGCGGGACGACCCTATCTTCCAGACCCTGAAAAAGGATCATCGGACAATTTAAACGCTCGGTGAAATGGATCGGTGAGCGTTCGAGATAAAGATCGCGCCGTTCGGGATATGGACCGATCAGGCGATCAAGATAGCGGGATTCGAATTTGTGGGTATCTTTGGCGAGGGCTTCCAAATCGCTAACTCCATAGAGACTGGCGCCGGCGGTAAACGTGTTGCGGAACGCGAGCGCGCAGAGCGTCGTGTAACCTCCGGCGCTGCCGCCGCGAATCGCTAAGCGCTTTCCATCGACTTCGCCGTGGTCGACAAGATAGCGCGCGCCATTGACGCAATCGTCGACGTCCACGATGCCCCATTGCCCGTTAAGGCGTTCCCGGTAGGCCCGGCCGTATCCCGAGCTGCCGCCGTAATTGACATCGAGCACGGCAATGCCCCGGCTGGTCCAATACTGGATCGAATATTTTAACGATGCGGAGCTCGACGAAGTCGGTCCTCCGTGGCTGATGACGACCAGTGGCGGTTTTTCGTTGCGGGGAGCCGTATAGTCAGGATGCTTCGGCCGATAAAAATACCCGTAGGCCGTTAAATCGTTCTCGGTAGGAAATTCGATAGGCTGAGGCTCGGAGGTATAGCTCGCATCGAGTTCGCCGGTGCGTGATTGACGCAGAACTTGCCATTGGTGCGCGCGCAAATTCCACAAGACAACTGAGCTGGAACTTGTCGGCGATGCGCCGATAAAGATTACCCGATCGCCGGTACAGTGGATTTGTGCAATCCCGGTGAACGGCGTCTCAATCTGACGCAGAGTCCCTGTGTCGGTCTCCAGTATTGCGAGGTAATCGCGACCGTTTCTCGTGTAACTGCAGACGATGGATTTTTCAGATGCAAAGTCGTACAGACGGGTACCGAATACCCAGTGCGGCTGTCCGAACTCCGCTTCCATCGGACAGAGCGCTTCGATTTCGCTTTGTTTGCGCCGGTAGAGATTCCACCAGCCCGTGCGATCGGAGACGAAACAGAGGTCGCCAGCGGGTGACCATTCCGGCTGGCAGATCGACTCTTGCTCGCCGCCGGCAATTTTCTGTTTCTCGACAATAGAGCCCTTGTCATTGAGCTTACCGAGCCAGAGTTCCGTGCCGTCCCACGGCATGTTCGGGTGATTCCAGGTAAGCCACGCGAGCAGTGAGCCGTCGGGGCTCAGGCGCGGCGAAGAATAGAAATCATTTTCCGCCACGATGACCGCAGTATCTCCTCCGTTCAGGGCAATACGGACCAGAGTATTAAACGGTTCACCGCCGCCGGTGTGATCTTCCTGAACACAGAAAAAAAGATTCCTGCGCCTGTCGATTTGACCGTCCGCATAACGTAACGCCTCTTGAGGCGTTAAAGGTTTCGGCTCCCGGCCAAGTTCCTGGTGATACAGACGCTGGTCGGTGAAATTAGAAAAAACCACTAGTCCAGCGGCAACCGCGTAGTCGCCGCCGCCGTACTCGTGCACGCGGGTGCGCGCGTTGAAACCAACCGGCGTGACATCGCTGATTTCGCCGTCAGCCGAGCGGTGGACGATGACTTTTCTACCGCCCTCCTGCGGCCGGCGTTCGATCCAATAGGTGCTCTCCCCATCCATGCGCACTTGCTCCAGTCCGATCTCGCCGCCGGCGACCAGATCGGCTGTGATCGATGACTGCCAAGAACCGTATGGGGAAGTGATTGGAGACATATATTCTAATGTATGTCCAAATCTGGCTGAAAACACTGTCCGTCATTCCGGCGGACGCCGGAATCCAGCTTTGAATTTTTTTTCGTGTTTGAAGGTCTTGGATACCGGCTTTCGCCGGTATGACGATCTGAAACTTTGCGGCGATCCACCGGTCAGTCAATCTGAATCAAAGACTGCCTTCGATTCTGAGCAGCCTTCGCGCATTGCCGTACAGCATGGCTTCGCGTTCGCTTTCCGTACAGTTCATTGATTGAATCTTTTCCGCCGCATTCCAGTCGCCGAGATCGAAAGGATAATCGGTTCCGACCATGACGTGGTCGGCGCCGACCATACGTTTCAAGTACTCGACGGTTTCGATTCGGTAAACGAGATTGTCGAAGTAGAGGTTCTTCAGATATTTGCTTGGCGGCAGTTTGGCTGGAATCCTTGAACTGCCAGACCCGCCCGCCATTCCTTGATCCAAGCGGCCCAGATGGTAAGGGACATAACCGCCGCCGTGCAGGAGTGCCAGCTTCAGGTTGGGAAACCGATCGAAAATGCCGGTATACATCATGTAGGTGACCGAAAGCGTCGTGTCCGCCGGATTGCCACAAATACTGCGCAGACTATACGGGTTCATTTTGTCGGCGCCAGCGACCCATTCCGGATGCATGATCATCAAAACATCGAGCTCCTGAGCCTTCGCCCAGAACGGATCGAAATCTTTATTGTCGAAATATTTGCCAACGACATTAGAAGCGATGGTCACTCCCGACATTTTCAAGTCGCCAATCGCGTGCTCCAACACTCGTGCGGCGCGAGGCGGATCTTGCAGCGGCACAGTGGCGATGCCGGCGAAACGGTCGGGATAGCGTTTGACCAGATTCACAATCGCTTCGTTGTAGAGTTTCGACCAGGTTTCGCCGCCGCTCCCATCGAGCTCGTATCCAACGCAAGCGGTGTGCACTTCCACGGTGGCAATGCCGATGTTTCCTTTCGTCATGACGTCGAGGCGATGATTGATCTCGGTCATGCGCGGATCCGGTCTGAAACGGTTACCCTTGGGAAATTGAATTTGAAATCCACTGTCCTTCGCATCTTTCGGCGGGAAGTATTCCACGCCGAGCGCTTTACCATTAGTTTTGACTTCCTCGATCAACTCCAGTGGAATGTAGTGGTGATGAATGTCGATGGCGGACAAAGACGCAGATCGCGAAACTGATGTCGCGGAGCAGCCGGCGAGAAAGCCGGATGAGACGATCGCCGTCTTGGCGGTGAATTTCAGGAAATCACGGCGGGTGATGTTTGAGTGTGCTGTGGTCATGACAATGCTCCGCTGATCGATGTGTCCGGATCGAGATTTCGCTTCCTCAGAATGACCTCGTCTCTCTGAAAAGCTAAAACACCAATCTCATTCGCTCAGAAATGCTCGAATCGCTTTATGCGCCATGGCTGGGTTGGTTGCGAGGTAGTGATGCCCTTCGCCTTCGAGCACAACGAGCTTTGCATTGGGAATTGCTTTAGCGAGATCATGAGCGGCATCGTAGTGCGTTCGATCGGCGGCGCCGTGGCGATCGTCATCGCCGACCAGCACCAGAGTTGGAACGCGAATTTCTTTTAGCCGTTCTGTATGGTCGTGTTCCTGACGCGCAAGAACAAAGTAAAGATAATTTTCCAGAGGCGCGATGCCTGACATTCTGACGCGGAGAAAGTTTTCAATCAGGTCGGGATGCGCCGCAACGAATTCCTTGGTCCAGCCGGTTTGGATGGTGTGCTCGCGGATGTAACCTTCGAATCCGAGCCGCACCATATCGCGGCACATCGGCAGGGGA
>DATBEY010000252.1:0-4557 GCA_036558765.1 Binatia bacterium
GAGCAAAAAGCGATCGAACGCAGCGCCGGAGCCGAAATCGGCGATGTGGTCTTGTTTTCCGCTGATCAGGCCAAGATCGTTCACGATGCCCTCGGCAACTTGCGCTTACATCTGGGGGAGAAGTTGGGTTTGATTCCACAAAATGAGTACGCCTTGGTGTGGGTCGTCGATTTTCCACTGATGGAATTCGACGCCGAAGAGAAACGCTACGTTGCGTTGCATCATCCGTTTACGGCGCCGCTGGACGAAGACCTGCTTTTGCTCGAGAACGAGCCGGCGAAGAGCCGCTCGAAGGCTTACGATCTCGCGCTTAACGGGGTTGAGATCGGCGGGGGTAGTATCCGCATTCACCAAGTGGAATTGCAAAAGAAGATTCTCGGTCTGATGGGCATCAGCGCTGAGGAAGCCCAGGCAAAGTTTGGATTTTTGCTCGAAGCCCTGAGCTACGGCGCGCCGCCGCACGGGGGAATCGCCTTCGGCATCGATCGATTGGCTATGCTGCTGAGCGGCGCTAAATCGCTGCGCGATGTGATTGCGTTTCCAAAGAGTCAGCGCGCGGTCTGTATGTTGACCGATGCGCCGTCAACGGTCGAGCCGCGCCAATTGCGGGAGCTTGGAATCCGCTTAAGCGGGGGAGAAAAATAACCGACGTCAGTTGGCGGGTGCCGAGCAGCCAGCTATTTTGCTCGCCAACTCTGGCACTGACAGCGGGACAGCAATTTTTTTTGCAGGCGACCATGAAAAGAGCAATCTTTCTAATTTCTCTGGTGCTCGCGAGCTGCAGCTTTGGGTCGGGGAACCTCCAAAGCCGTCGTGTGACGGACTTGGAGTCCCGTCGCATTCACCGCATTGCCGTCATGCCGCCAAACGAGGAAACGGCGCCGCTGCCAAGAACCATTCCCGGGACCAGCGAGCCGAGGAATCCGGAGCGTGACGCGGGCGAGACATTGACGCGGATTATTTACTCGGTCATGGCGGCGATGCCTAACTGGCAGATTGTCTCCGACAATGAGGTACGCGAAATCAGTCAGGGGATCGCAGCCCCTCCCGGCGACCCGGCGCGTTTGCGTCAGATTGGCGAAATGGTTTATGCCGACGCGGTGCTCGTCAGCCATGTGCGCCGTTATCGTGAGAGGGTCGGCGACGAGTGGGGCGCCAAGAGTCCAGCCTCGGTGGGATTTGTCCTGGATCTTATCGACGTGAGACGCGGTGATACCGTATGGTCGGCGAGTTTCGACGAGACCCAAAAATCGCTCAGCGAAAATATTTTCGCTCTCGGCGACATCACGCAGCGCGGGGTCCGGTGGCTGAGCGCCGATCAACTCGCCCAGGAAGGGGTTAAAAAAGCCCTCGCGCAACTTCATGACATGATCGCGCGGGCGCCCGCCTCTTAAACGATTCAGGACGGGCCGGCCATGTCAAGTTCCAACGGCCGCGAAAGAAGCTCACTGACAAGCTTGCCGAGTTCTTTGAGTCTCCTGGCACTGCCGCGATCCAACAATACTGCCGCGCCGTCGCGTAAAACCATGCGCAGCGCCGGCACCGAAAATTTTTGCGCCGCCGTCGACCCGCCCAGAGCAAAGCCGCTGTAGACCTGATCGAATCCGAGTTGCAATTTCTCAATCTCATCGTAAGCTGCGCTCAGAACAATTGAACGGTAGAGACTATGACGTCGCAGGACCACTTGGCGCGCCTGAGAATCAAGCTCGATAACACGCCGTTGTGTGACAAGAAAAAGCGCAATGGCAAACAAGATCAAATTCATCACCGGAAAATACCAGAGCGCTCCAGCGGGGCCGGTAAAGCCGCGCAGCCAAAGCGCTTCCAGGATAGGGAGCGAGACAGTCAGCAAAAGCACGGCGATGCCCAGGCAGAGAAACGCAGGAAAGCGCGCGCCGCGCCATACCAGACGCAGCTTCTCCGGTGTATTTTCTGCGATTTCGAAACCAAGGCGATTGCCGATGGTCTCAAATTGCGCGGGATCACCGATCATCAGCGGAGTGACAGCGTACGCTCGGCCACTGGCGAAGCGAAACTTTACCGCTTGGCGGTTTTTTGCTCGCGGTAAAAATCACGGAAGCGATATTGCTTCAGTTGAATCAGGTTTTGGTAGGATCCGAAGCGTTGATTCGGGTCGTTGACCTCATCGAGCAGGTCGCGGTGCTGTGCTTCAGACTCGAACACGCGAATTTTTTGATAGGTGGTGGAGCGCTCCGCCGGAATACGGCCCATTTCACGAATCAGGCCGCGAAACTGGGACGGCTTCATGAGTTGGCCGTAAGAAGCACCGGCGGCCGTCGAGATGCTCTCGTTGATCAGTGTGCCGCCGAAGTCATTGGCTCCGGCAAGCAACGCGATTTGCGAAAGCTTCGGTCCTTCCTTGACCCAGGACACCTGCAGATTGGGGATATAGTTATTCAGCATCAGACGCGACACCGCGTACATCTTCATGACCTCGGCGCCGCTGGCGCCGCGCCGCAGACCAGGTGGAGGCTTGCGGTGAAACATGGGCGCTTCTTCGTAAACAAAGCTAAGCGGCACAAACTCGGTGATGCCGCCGGTGCGCCTTTGAATTTGACGTAGGATGTCCAAATGAACCGATTTGTCGCGCGAGCTTTCGACAAAACCATACATGATCGTGGACGTCGTCGGGATGCCGACCTCATGAGCGGTTTGGATGAGATCGATCCACTGTGCCGCGCCGATGCGGCCGGGAGAAACCTGCTGCCGAACGGCATCGACGAGAATTTCCGCGGAGGTTCCGGGCAAGCTCCCGACGCCGGCATCTTTGAGCGCCATCAGGTAGTCACGGACAGTGACGCCGCCAAGCGTGGCGCCGTAAAGCACTTCTTCGGGCGAAAACCCGTGTATATGCAGATCAGGAAGCGCTTCTTTCAACGCGCGGCACAAATTGACATAGTGCCAGCCATCCATACCCGGCGCGAGACCTGCTTGCACGCAAACCTCAGTGGCGCCCAATTCGCGCGCTTCTTGGGCACGCCGGATAATTTCTTCGACGGGTAAGTAGTAGCCTTCCTCGGCCAAATGACCCCGGCTAAAGGCGCAAAAGCCGCAGGCTTTGACGCAAACATTGGTAAAGTTAATGTTCCGATTGATGACGTAGGTCACGACATCGCCGACGGTGCGCGAGCGTAGATCGTCGGCGGCGGCAATGATCGCCAAGAGATCAGAACCGTCGGCGTCGAAGAGCCGCGTAGCTTCGTCTACCGTGATATCTTTACCGGAAAGCGCGCGATCCAAAATCTCGGCGGTTTGAGGCGAGACCGTCCGCAGCAGTCGTTCCAAAGAAGATTCGAGCTGAGAAGAATGCATGCGCCGACTCTAACGTTTCGTCCCACCAAACTCAACGATACTAGCAGGATCTGGCGTGCCCCAAAGCCTCTCGCGGAATGCGCAAAATCCAGAGGTGAGCGCGCGCCGAATCGATGAGCGGGAGCGTGCCCACACGACGTGGCAGCGAATTGCTTCGAGCGCAACCCAGTCTATGAATCGTTCCCAGCGGTTTGCTAGGAGCGCAGCCAGTAACGGGTAAATTCTTGCAGAAAGGTAAGCGTCGTCAGATCGCGCATGCGATCGAGATACACTTTGCCGTTGAGGTGATCGAACTCGTGCTGGATGACGCGTGCGTGAAAATCGTCCGCGACAAAGTCGAGGGGTTGACCATGGCGGTCGTTGGCTTGGACCCGGATGCTTTTATAGCGCGGCACCATTCCGCGCAGATCCGGAATGCTGAGACAACCTTCCCAGTCGTCCGCCATTTCTTCGGAGACCGGACTGATGCGCGGATTGACTAAAACGGTAAGCGGCACTCTCGGCTTGTCCGGATAGCGCGGGTTCTCGGCCACTTCCAAGACCGCGATCTGTAGCGACTCAAAAACTTGATCCGCCGCCAAACCAACGCCATCGTATTCTTTCATCGTTTCGACCATATCGTCGATCAATTTTTGCATGCTCGCGGACTGCAGGGCTTCCATCTGCACATTTACGGTGACTTTACGCAATACGGGATGGCCGAGCCGGGTAACTTTGAGGATCGACATGGAATTTCTCTAGCACAGGCGAAGGTGTGGAAAAAGAACCTGCTGGGACCTCGGAATAAATGAAACTTGAGCGTGGCGCTATTGAAGTTCGCGAAGGATGATGTCATTTCAGATGGACCGAACCGGCGCGGATGATACGGATCGAAACGAATATTTCTGGTTACAACGATCCGGACGCGCTCGGTAAGCCCTGGTGAGCTGTGGCAACGCTGTCAAACAAGCGCGAGATCCTGCAAGCGATCCTCGATAAGGAAGATGACCTTTGGATCATAATGAAGCCGTCGCGTAATGATCCCGCCGACCCGGAGGATTTATGCATTTTTCAAAGTCCGCGCCGTTGGAAGGAGGCGCGAGTTGAAATCCCCATGTCTTGGTTTGCCAATCAAGAATTAGACAAAATCGAAAACGCTGTTCGCGAAGCGCTCGAGCACGCCCAATCTGGATTTCAGTATACTTAGACTCTAAAAGCAGAATCGCGGGTTTGGCTTTGCTGCTC
>DATBEY010000253.1:0-6559 GCA_036558765.1 Binatia bacterium
TGGAAGAGCCTCTGCCGAAAAATCATCCGCTGCTCGAGCTCGACAACGTCGTGCTGACACCGCACTTGGGATGGCCGACGGATTCGGGCTTCGAAGGCTTCGCCGAGAACGCCGTGACAAACATTCTCGATTATATGGAAGGCAAGCTGACGCGAGCGCTCAATCCCGAAGCACTTGAATCCCGCCATACGGTCAGATGAGCAGCGCTTCGGCGCCTTACGCCTTGAAGCAAAGGTCAGCCGGCGCTGAGCTTACTTCGATAAAAAACCTGGTTGTCTTGATCAATAAACTCGAGCAATGCCTTTCCAGGTTCATTCTTCGCATCCACGGTGATCTTGCCAAAATTGAAGTTTTCCGCCAGGAAGAAGTCATATCGGCGTGCCGTGCCATTGGTGATCCGGTTCAGTGGAGCGCCAAGCGGGCCCGCAGTGATGTCTTTGATCCCGCCGCTTTTGGGAATGTTCGTGACCGCCGCGTAGTGCATGTCCGCGCTTAAAAACACCACACCGTGAATTTTTTTCTCGTTAATGTAGCGTAAGATTTGTTGTCTCTCCTTTGGGAAACCATCCCAGCGATCACTGCCCCCACCGGCCATGGTGACGCTCGTTGCGATAAATTTGAACAGCGCCGTCGAGTTCGTGATTGCATCGAGGAGCCATTCCCTTTGCATATCTCCTAACATCGTACCTTTCTTCAAATTGCGATACTGCCGGGTATCGAGAATGAAAAGCTCGACGTCTTTACCCCAACGAAAAGAACGATAAATCCGCGTCGGATCACCGCCGATGTGGCGAATCGGCCAGTAATCTAAAAATGCGCGTTGCCCGGCCGGCGCCAGCGGCTCTCCTGGCAGATAGTTGTCAGTGACCTCATGATCGTCCCAGGTGACATACACGCTGGTTTGATTGAAACAATACTGAGTTGAAGGGTCATCTCGGTTGGTCCGGTATTTCGCCCAAAATTCCTCGAGCCGATGCGCCGTTCCATTCCGATCCGCATAAATCGTATCGCCCAAGTGCAGAAAGAAATCGGGCCGCTGTGCTCGCACCGCATTCATGATCAAAAACGGCCGGTAACTTTCGCGAGTGTCGCCACTGAAGCAAAAAACTACCTTGGCGTCCGCATGCGGCGCGGGTGCGGTAACAAAGGTTCCGACCGCCCCGGGCTTCTTTCCCACGACCGCGGCGCGATAATAATAACGAGTCGCGGGCTGCAAATTATCGAGCGAAAGCGTCGCGGTATAGTCCGACTCCGGAGCGACGGCAACGGCCTGGGTCGACATATACTCGGTCGTCATATAGTAATCTTTTGCGTACTGTACCGCGACTTCACTGCCGCCGTCGGCCCGCAACCAAACCAGTGCACTGGTATCGGTCACATCCCCAGAAAAACTCCAGAGCGACAAACCAGTACTCTGATCGGTTGGCGTGATCTCAGGCGCGCAGCCGAAAAGTGATGGCGCCATGAGCCCCCCGCCAACGGCGAGTTTTAAAAACTCTCTTCGATTCATTAAATTCGGGCGCTAACTGTGAAACTTATTCCACGCTATTTCGCACAGCCAGCCGGCGAGAAAAGGAAAGAAGAAGCTCACGGCAAATCCGACAGCAACCACCTTTGCACCGAGGAATGGAATTTCCCACATTATAATTCGTTGCAATCCAAATAGCGACCAAGCTGTTAAATAAGCCGCCAATAGACGATGGCCACCATCCCCAAAGCCACTGCGATCATGACGATTGTCGATGTGTCCATAGCTTACCTGAAAAGAACTTGGGTTAGTTTATCCATGAGGATTGTAAGCGCTCCGTGGCGCGCGCACGGCGATCACTAGGCAGCAGCGATATATCCACTCGCGGAGGATAGTATCGGAATTAGGGCTTGATGATGAGGGACGATGGCTCTTCTTCCTGTTTGGCCTTCTCCTTAGACAGCAAGACCGCGAAGCTTTTCTGCACGAGCCCGGTCAGAAACGAGACGTCCAGTGGCCCCGGATCTCCTTCGCCGACTTGAAGAGCGACTGCCAATGAAAGTTTGCCGACCTCGGGCCGGCCCGTCTCGGCAAAATAGAGCGCCATGTCTTCCATGCGACGTTTGAACGCCCGGCCGTCTGCACCGGAGCACAGCGTTTTTACCGCCTCGCGCACAATGGCGCTCATGCGCTCTTCTTTTTGCAGCGGATTGAGCACCAGCCGGCTTGTCTGCGCTTCTTGAATCTGTGTGAGATACTGCTGAATCCAGTCATCGGTCAGCACCCAATAGCGTAATTCCGGCTCATCCAAGATCCGCCGTGATTGTTCGCGCCAGGGACCTTGCCGTACCTCTGCGGCATCGATTTTCCGGTAAATGGGATGGCTTTGTTCCTTCGGCTTTTCGGTGCCGATAATCGAGCGCAGCTCATGGAACCTTTCCAGTCCGCTTTGACCGCGTGCCTTGGCTTTTTCATACCCTTCGTAAATTACCCAATCGGCAAACTCCCATGGAATCGGAATCATGCTGATGTTGTGTTGCCGCTGCAGTTCCTGAAACGTATTCCGCATCTCTTTACGCCGCAGGTGAGCGCCGCCGATCCGCAACAAACCGTCACGATCGTGCAGCATCGTTTGGATGACTTGCACGCCGTGCCCCGGCTGTACCTTGGCGAGCCAAATCAATCGGCCGCCTCCGCCATCGACCGCTGACATGTAAGCTTCGGTGTCCGGCTCGTGAGTAAACAGCGGCGCCGGCGCCGCTTGATGCCCCACCCTCTCTCGCGCCAGATCAAGACCGCGTTGCGATAATTTGAACAGCGCGCGCTTGATTTCCTTCCTGTACTCCTTGTCGCTGGTGTTGCGCTCGATCTCGCCGAGAGCATCGAGGGCCGCGGGATCGACAGTTTTCCCCAATGAATAGATCACCGCTAGGTCGCGTTCTCGTCCAATGCCGAATTGACTCTTAAGACTCTGGACCTGCACCGAGGCATCGCCATCCGGAGTCACTCCTGCTTTCGCAAGTTCCTCGAGGCCGCGCTTCAGAATCTCGTCAGAATGTTTTTTCTTTGCCAACTCGATACCTATAGAGGGGCGCCGCAGGCGGCGCCCCTCTCAGGATCTATAGCTTCGTCAGATCCGAAATCTTCCCTGGCCGGCCGGCGTGCGCAAAGTTCGGCCACTCTTCGACCTGCGCGTCGTGATAGTTTTCGCGGTACCACTTGGCGATATCGCCCGCCGGCGCGAACCACACTTTTCCGTGGCTTTTCGCGTAACGAATGAATTCGCGCAACAATAATGCCCGAAACGGCCGGCCGCCGACAAACGGATGATTTCCCCACATCATGAACTTCGGATCTCTCTCGCCTTCCTCGTAGAGGCAATCAAAGCAGTCCTTCCACATCTGCAACAGATCCCGCGGCGTCCTGCCGGCGCGCTGATAGCTCGAGTAGTCGTTCAAATCCTGAAAATAGGACAGCACCGTCAGTTCTTGTTTTTTTATTTTGAGTGTATACGGCGTCTCTTGATGCTGCGGATCCATCCAATAGGTATAGCCCAACTCCAGAATAATTTCCGGTGTTGACGCGCTCGGCGCGACGCCCGTGGAAAGATAGCCCGCGGGCGCCCTACCGACGACTTGTCGCACCGCCTCAACGGTCTTCTTGAGGTCCTTTTTCTCTTGGTCAGGCTTTTTCATGTAGCTGTAATCATGGATCCAGGTTTCCGTACCGACTTCGTGTCCCTGTTCCGCGATTTCTTTAAAGATCTCAGGATAATTTTGCACCGTGATACCGGTCGGAAAAAAGCTCGTTTGAATCTTTTCGCTCTCGAACACCTCCAGCATTCGGTAGATCCCCACCCGTTCACCGAACTCGCGATCCGTAATAATCGCAAGATTTCGTTTCGTCACCGCGTTGCGTGGAAAACTGCGTCGATTCTCTTGCTGCAATGTGTTGGGTCCGCCGAGATCCTCCGGCCAAGTTTCGAAGGCGACGCACGGCGTGATCGCAATACGTGCGCCATCGGGCCATTTGATCGGTTGTCTCTTCGGTCTGACTTTCATCCTGCCTCCTGCTGAAAAAATTTCTTTACTCATGCCACAGTTCAAAGTGGTTTCCAAATCAAGTGACGCGCCCATTTAGCCTCTGAGAATTTGGCCTCGGTCTCGGTACCACCTTGACTTGCGTTAGTTTGCCGGCTAATTGACTCTATTGAATCTTATCGAGGAGGATGGGCTATGGCTGATGCGAAAATGATCGAGAGCCGCGTCGACAACGGTATCGCCGTCTTGGAAATCAATCGACCGCCGGTCAACAGCTACACGACGGAACTGCTGAAAGAATTGGATGCGGCGATTTTGGATGCTCGTTTCAACGACGACGTGCATGCGCTCGTCATTACCGGAAAAGCGGAAAAGTTTTTTTCCGCCGGCGCCGACATCAACATGCTCTCAAAACAGTCACTAGGTTTTAAAAACAACTTTGCGCTGCACGGCCACGAAGTCCTGATGCGCTTGGAAAATACGCCCAAGATCGTCATCGCGGCGATCAATGGCCATGCGGTCGGCGGTGGCTTGGAAATCGCCATGGCCTGTGACATCCGCATCGCCAAAAAAGAAGGCGGCCGCTGCGGTCTCGCGGAAATCAATCTCGGCGTGATGCCGGGAATGGGCGGAACCCAACGCTTGCCGCGGCTGGTCGGCAAGGCGCGCGCGATGGAACTCTGCGTGACCGGCAAAACGATTGCGTTCGAAGAAGCGCTCGAAATGGGTTTGATCCATTATATTTACGAAAAGGACCATTTCATGGACGAGGTTCTGGACTACGCCCGCCAATTCGTGGTGCCGAATAAAAGCAGTCTGGCGGTCGGCAAGGTCAAGCGCGCGATTCAAACCGGCCTCGAGCTCTCTTTGCCGGACGGGCTGGCCTTCGAGCGCGAACTGCTGGCGCAGACCTTCGGCAGCGAAGACGGTCAGGAGGGCGTCAAGGCCTATCTCGAAAAACGCACCGCGCAGTTCAAAGGAAAGTAAGCAGCAATCTAGTGAATCAGGGGTTAGCGACTTAGCCGACTAGGACTCGGCCCATCCTAACTCACTGAGTCACTATTCACCAATTCACCACTGGAGGTTTGCTCATGGCCAAGATGCTTATCGGCGGCGAATCCGTCGATTCGGTAACCAAGAACACCACTGAAGTTCGCAATCCCGCAACGGGTGCGACGGTCGACACCGTACCGCAGGGTAACGATAAGGACGTTCAGCAGGCGATCCAAGCTGCCGAAGAAGCGTTCAAAGTGTGGTCGGATGTCTCACCCGAAGATCGCGGCGTCGCGCTGATGAATGCCGGCGAGTTGATCAAGAAGAACAGCGGCGAGATTGCTCAATTGCTCACCCAGGAACAAGGAAAGACCCTTTTCGAAGCCGGATTGGAAATTCACCATCTCGTGCATGGCTTGGAATTTTATGCAGGACTCGCTTCCAAGGTGCGCGGCTCCCATGTGCCGCTGCCGCAAAAAGGCGCCTACGGCATGGTCGTACGCCAACCGATCGGTGTTTGCGGCGGTATCGTGCCGTGGAATTTTCCGCTGACACTTATGGGAACTAAGCTCGGCCCCGCGCTTGCCGCCGGCAATACGATCATCATCAAACCGGCGAGTACCACGCCGCTGGCAACCATTAGGGTTATCGAGCTCATCGCTCAGGCAACCTTCGGCGAGGGCAAAGCGCAAAAAACCTTGCCGAAGGGTACCGTAAACGTTGTGACTGGGCCGGGTGGTAGCGTGGGCGAGGAACTTTTGCGTAACCCGCGTATTCGACGCATCGCTTTCACCGGCTCGACACCGGTGGGTCGTCATGTCATGGAAGTCGCCGGACGTGAAATCAAACGCGTTACATTGGAGCTCGGCGGCAGCGATCCGATGATCGTCATGGAGGATGCCAATCTAGATTTGGCCGTCAAAATGGCTGATGTAGGGCGCTATTTCAACTGCGGCCAGATGTGCCTTGGCGTCAAGCGATTGTTTCTGCAGGAATCGATCGCCGATAATTTCCTTGGCGGGCTAGTGGAAATCCTGAAAAAGAAAACCGTCGGCAATGGCATCAACAAGGAAACCCGTATGGGGCCGATCCATCTGGGTTCGCAACGGCAGGAAGTCGAAGAGCAGGTTGAAGATGCCAAGAGTCGCGGCGCAAAGGTGCTTTTCGGCGCCGAACGACCCAAGGGCGGCGACTTCGATAAAGGCTTTTATTATCTTCCAACCCTAATGAGCAATGTCCCTGAAGATGCACGGATGACCAAAGAAGAGGTTTTTGGCCCCGCGCTGCCGGCCTATACGTTCAAGACCCTCGACGAAGCGCTCGAAAAAGCCAACGCATCGGAATTCGGCCTCGGGTCCTCGATCTGGACGAGAAATTTGCTGCACGCCAATAAAGCGATCGAGAAGCTTCAGGCGGGAAATGTCTGGGTGAACTCGCTTCATTACGGCTATGACGAGCTCCCGTTTGGCGGCGTGAAATCCAGCGGCGTCGGCCGGGAACATGGTCCTGAGGCGTTGGACTACTATCTCGAACCCAAGGGCGTCGTGGTCGTGAATGT
>DATBEY010000254.1:0-4797 GCA_036558765.1 Binatia bacterium
ACCGAATCGGCGACAAACACCGGCATCCCGCCGGTGCATTGCGCAACGAGTTCACCGTCCGGGCTCACAAGCCCTACGGCAAAATCTTTGTATTCATAAATATAGGGGCTGAAGGCAGTGCGGGAAATATTCGCGTCGATCTGGTCCGTAATCGAAACCAAACCGTGGCGAATTACTTCGAGCGTGATCGGATCGATCGAGGCGTCCCTCGACTTTGATTTTGTATGTCCGCTCATATTTGTTTGATCGCTCGAGAACGCGTCCGTGGATTCTTTCCTCCTTCGCCCCGACGGGGAAGGAATGAGGAAGGGGTGCTCAACGATTTCATCGGCGTGCGCAGTACCCCATTCCTATCCTTGCCACCGAGACGTCGAATGAGAGTCCGATAAATGTCGTTCTGAGCCGGAGGCGAAGAATCTCGTACGTCCTGGCCTTACAAGGAAGAAGATCCTTTGGCTGTGCCTCAGGATGACAGCGTGAACCAGTCTCTCCAGACTTGTTGTCGCCACAAGCAAGTTCTTCGCCGAGGTCACTTCGGCGCGCACTGAATCCGGATCTCCCGTAGCGCACCGATCTGGAATCGATCGCCTGGCCAGACCACCGTGGTCGAGCCGTATTCTTCGATAACGACCGGCCCGGCATCAGTAAAACCTGCCTCGAGGGCGTCCCGATTATAAATCTTCGCGTCGACCCAACCACCAGCGCCGCCGAGATAGACTCGGCGAGTCGTCGGTTGTTGAGCTTTGCTCGCCGCGCGCGGCAAACGCGCAATTTCCGGCTGCTTGAGCCGCGCAAAGGCGGACAAGTGCAGCGCCTGAAATTCAGCCGGCGCTTTGGCATCCGCATGGCCGTAGCGCCGCTTGTAATCGCGCTCGAAGGCGATGCGGATCTGTTCCGCGTCCTTCAATCCCGAAACGGGGACCTTGATATTGTGCCGCTGCCCGCGGTAGCGCAATTCGGCGTGATGCTCGAAAAAAATATCCCGAGTGCCAAATTCCTTTGCCAGCGAATCTGCGGCATCCCGTTCCATTTCACGATAAATTTGAGCCATCGCCGGTACCGTCTGATCGTTCAGAATCCCCACAAAAGTTTTCGAGGTATCGATGCGCGCGTCGGCCAAAAGCATGCCAATTGCCGAGAAATTTCCCGGCTCCGGTGGAATAATCACCGTCGGAATCGAGAGCTCGTGCGCCAGCGCGCACGAGTGCAGCGGTCCACCCCCGCCATAACTGAAAAGAATAAAATCTCGCGGATCGAGACCGTGTTCGACCGAAACTTTTCGGATTGCCCCGGCCATAATCACGATCGCAATCGAAATCACACCATCCGCCATCTCAATCATGCCGGTCTCGCCAGCATAGCCGAGCGGCACGGCGATGCGTTCTGCCAGGGCCCGTTTGGCGGCGCCAATGTCGAGCCGCATTTCACCGCCAAGAAAGTTTTCCTGATTGAGCCGGCCGAGGATCAGATTAGCGTCGGTAATAGTCGGCTCGGTGCCGGCACGGCCATAGCAGACCGGCCCGGGAGTCGATCCCGCGCTTTGCGGACCCACATGCAAACGATTTTGCGCATCGATCCATGCGATCGAGCCGCCGCCCGAACCGACTTCGACAATGTCTATGACGGCCGATTTAATCGGAAAGCCTTTGACATAACCGTTGACATAGTAGACGGAGTTCACTGAAAAACGGCCGTTCTCAACCAGTGCGCACTTCGCGGTGGTGCCGCCCATGTCAAATGCCACGACGTTTTTAAACCCGAGTTTCTCGGCATAAGCGCTGGCACCGATGCAGCCGCCGATGGGACCCGATTCGACTAGACCAATGGCCTGGCGACACGTGCGCTCGGCGGACAGTAACCCGCCATTTGAGCCCATCATGAAGAGCGAACCTTTGAAGCCTTCCCGTTTGAAATCGTTGTCGAGTCGCCGGATGTAGGTACTCACCTGCGGTCCGACGTAAGCGTTCGCCGCGACTGTCGAGCAACGCTCGTATTCATACCACTCACGCGTCAGATCGGTACTGAAGGTGATATAGGTGTCCGGCAACAGCTCTCGTAGCTGCTCGGTAGCGTTCTCCTCGTGTGTCGGATTGATGTAGGAGTTCATGAAAAAGATCGCCACCGCCTCGATGCCGATTTTTTTGATCTCATCGGCAAGCTTCTTTAGGGCTGCTTGATCGAGAGGAGTGACAACCTCGCCCCTGCTGTCCAGTCGTTCCGGTACTTCGAAGCGCAGCTCGCGTGGAATCAGGGGTTCATCGCGCTGATAATGAAGGTCGAATGGATCGGGACGGTTGCCTCTCGCGATTTCAAGGATGTCGCGGAAACCCTTGCTCGTCACTAACGCGGTCTTCGCGCCTTTGCGTTGGATCAGGGAATTGATCACCAGCGTGGTGCCGTGATTGACGAGCGAGGCTTCGGCGGGCTTGATCTTCGCTTTGCGGAAACACTCGAGAATCCCATCCACGAGGTTCTCATACGTCGTCGGGCTTTTCGCATAGATCACCTGGCGACTTTCATGATCGAAGGCGACTAAATCGGTAAACGTGCCGCCGATATCGACGGCAATGGCATAGGACATCTACACTCCTGTTTGAAGTCTGTCGTTGCGTTTCGGTTTAGGCTCAACTCAAAACTCTAGACCCTAGACGCAAGACTTTATTCGCGGCGGGCGTTGCCATGCGCGTCAATCATGACGCCATAGTCATCGCGCGCGCTTTCAAGTGAGACAAGGCCGCGAGTCACATCACGCAAGACCAATTCAGTGGCGCGCCGTCGTGGATCGCCATAACCACCACCGCCGCCGGTCGACATGCGAACCCGATCGCCGGCTTGCAGAGGCCGGTTTTCGGTTTTGTAGAGCAGTTCAGCCTGTTGATCACCGTTTTGGTAAATCAGCACGTGACCCGATTTGCCGGATTTGCCGCCTTGCACACCCCACGGCGGACAGCCGATCCGGTCGAAGTTCGCCCATAATTCGCAGGGGGCGAGAAGCACGTACTGCTTGTCAAAACCCAAACCGCCGCGCCACTTTCCAGGCCCGCCGGAATCGTGACGCAGACAGAACTCTTCGACGCGAAAGGGATACATGGATTCCTGCAGCTCGATCGGAATCAAACGCGTATCGCCATGCGCCATCGTGCGAAACGGCCCTGCGCCGTCGTGGCTTGCGCAGGCACCCCAGCCGCCATGTCCGCTGTCGTTGGCTTTAAATACGGCGCCGGTATCCGTCCGTTTGCCGGCAAAGCTCAGTGATGAGAACGTCCCGAAATGCGCGCCTGTCACGCGCTGGGGTAATGCGGGCTCCAAGGCTTTGATGATGCAATCGATGACCGTCGGAAAAGGAATGCTGTAGAGGCCCATCGCCGCCGTCGGTTCTGCGCTGATAAGCTTTCCCTGGGGTAATATCATTTTCACCGGTCGAAAGGTTCCTTCGTTGGCCGGTTCATCTGTCGCGATCAAATATTTAAACGCCACGCGCACGCAGGTGCGCCCGCCGCCGTAGAAACCGGAATTGACGCAGCCTTTTACTTGCGGCGACATGTCGGAAAAGTCGACGGTCATCTCGTCGCGCGCGATAATGACCTTTACGCGGATGCGAATCTTTTCATCGCGCACACCGTCGTTGTCGAGAAATGCTTCATGCTGATAAACGCCGTCGGGAATCGCGCGGATTTTTTCCCGAGTCGCGGCTTCGCATTGATCGAGAATCCTGGCGAGAGCTTCGAGAAAAACAGTGGTGCCGTATTTATCGGCCATCGCTTGCGTGAGATCGCGGCCGAGCAAGCATCCGCCCAACTGCGCTTCGATGTCACCGAGCAACTCCAGCGGAAATCGCGTGTTGTTTTCGATAATCCGATAGACTTCTTCGATGGGTTCGCCCTTAGACAAAATTTTTATCGAGCGCAGCTGCAATCCTTCCATGAAAATATCCGTGGAGGAATATGAAACTGATCCGATCGCTCCGCCGCCGATATCGATCCAGTGGCAGTTGATGGAAAAAAAGCCGATCAATTCATCGCCGTTCCCGGCGAAGACCGGCGTGTACATCACGGTATTGTTGAGATGTTGTCCCTGAACCGCGGCATGATTGCAGACGATCACATCGCCTTTGTGCAGATTCTCTCGGCCGTAAATCTCCAACCCATCTTTGACCGCCATGCCCACGGAATCGGCAACAAACACGGGCATTCCCCCGGTCGATTGCGCCAGCAACTCGCCGGCTGCGCCCACGAATCCGACCGCGTAGTCTTTGTATTCGTAAATATAGGGACTAAACGCCGTGCGCGTCATGTTGGCGTCGATCTGATCACAGATGGAAATAATTCCGTGCCGAATGACTTCCAAGGTGATGGGGTCGATCTCTGTGGGTTTGCCGAGCGGCTTTGGCATAGCTGCAAGTTGCGCTTGCGGTAAAAAACTTACGCGGATATTTTCAAGGAACTCGCAGGTTGTCAAGCAAGGAGAATTAGGCGTAAGTAAGATGATGGCGGCAACTCAGACACAACAATCCGGAGTATCGAGAATGGCAGAATCTTTTCGACCTCTTTACGCTTCGATTTTGCAGTGGTGCACTCTGGTTCTTCTTTTCTTGGCGTGTACGACCGGACTGCAAGCTCAGGAACGACGCGCCAAACTCAGAATTTCCAACGCGGGATTCACAATCACCGCGCTCCCTTTGCTGGCGGCGAAGGATTGGGGATTATTTAGTGCTAACAATCTCGACATGGAAGTCATTCTGATGCAGTCGGCTCTCGTCCCGGCCGCGCTGACGCAAGGGGATATCGATTATCAAGC
>DATBEY010000255.1:0-5888 GCA_036558765.1 Binatia bacterium
TTCTCGTTTGCACGTGCCGTCGTCAAAGAATTAGAAGCCGGCAAATAAGGCACTCCGGAGTGTGACTTTCGTCAGTGGCGAACAAAAGATTCACTCTACTCGCCGGCTCGTTGCGCCGGCTCGGGCGCGGAGATCGCATTATGCCTGTTGCGGCGCCGGCCGCGCAGTCCGAGAGCGAGCAGCATCAGGCCGGTGGTGAGCCAGCCGGCGGCGATCTTCAGCTCGGGATTGGTGAAGACGTTATCGTGGGTGAACACATCGAGCGAAACAAATGCCGCGCCGGTTAAAAAGACCGTCGCCAGAAGCAAAGCGGTGTAACGAACGAACGGTTTCACAGGTGTGTATCGAAGATTTTAACGTGCCGGCGATTTGAAACAAATTGGCCGCGGCATGAGGGGTGCACGGGTACTCACGGACATCGACGCCAACGCATGGTTCTATTCCGATAATTTCTTGACCCGTTCGATCACCTCTCTGGGCTGATTCATGACCTCCCGTATCTGAGTTTCTACTTCTTCGCCCGTGAGCGTCGAGAGGTCGAGCTTGGTTTTTTTCGCTTCCTCCACAACTTCAGGTTCTTTGAATGCTTTTAAATAAGCATCGCGTAAAATTTTAATGCGATCCGACGGCATCCCGGGAGTGGCGATCATTGGTCGTCCCAGAGTTGCCGAGACCAGCATCACTTTGGCGACATTGCGGCTGAGTTCCGGCGTTTTCTTTTTGTCCATGAGCTCGAGCAAGGTCGGCGCGTCCGGCAGACGCGAATCTTTTTTGTTTCCGGTTTGAACCAGATGGCGATCGAATCCATTCTTGTGCCAGGTGAAGTAAGGTTCCCGGGCAAAATGCGTTGTAATGCCCGTGCCGCGGCAATGAATCTCGCCTTTCTCCAGCGCCAAATCGATTTCAACGCCGCCGGGATAACCGCGCACTTCTTGAAATTTTGCGCCGAGCGTCTCCTCGAGCACGTTATTGACGATGGTCGTTAAGTCGGAGGTCCCGGTGGAGCCGCATTTGGGCGCTTCCTTCGAAGTCAACACGTCCTCGATAGACTTCCATGGCGCTTCCGCTCGCATGTAAAGCAACAGATCGCGTTGATCGACGCTCCCGATCCAGGAGAATTTCGCCACATCGAAGGTCGCTTCCTTACGGCCCAAGAGTTGATCCAAGTATATGCCGCTCCCGGGCATGCCCAGAGTCAAGCCGTCCGGTTTCGCGACGCCGTATACGTAATTGGTGGCGCTGAGAGATCCCGCGCCGGGCATGTTCTGCACGATAAGGTTGGGATTCCCGGGTATGTGCTTACCCATGTGGCGGGCGAGAATTCGCGCGTACTGATCGTATAGGCCGCCGGAAGTAAAACCAACGATGATGCGAATGGTTTTGTCTTTGTAAAAAGGCGCTGGTTGCGCATGGACTTGGCCGATCATCCCTATCAGAATCGATAAGACGCCGAGGGTTTTTGCGCTCCGATATCTGCTAGCCTGGCAAAGCAACGACAATTTCATCCTGGCCTCCGTCATGTGAAAACATCTGCTTATACGGCAAATCTTTGTTCGGGCGCAATGCTGGCGGAGTCATGGGGCCGTTCGATGAAGATTACGTTTTTAGAGGGCACGCCATAAAACGCAAAGCAACTTTTCTCGCTTCGCAGACTTTTCTGAAAATGCGCAGCTACCGCCAATTGTTCCAAGTTCATGAATTCCGCCGTGAGGCAAAATCCCCCGGTCTTGCGACCCGCCCCCTTTGATAAAGGGAGCGAGGCGAAGCCGAGAAATCTTCTTTTTAGATCTCTCACTTACGTTCGAGATGACAAACTGGCCGGAACATGAGTTTTCACACAGTCTGCGCTCGTAATGACACATGAGCAACATTGGCATCGCTGAACCTTGTTTGACAACTTTTTTGCCAGAGTCTTAGATTCACTCGATGATCGCTCCCGATGTTGTAATTATCCCCGACGGCTGGTTTCTCATGGGTTCTATACAGGGTCAGGAAAATGAACAGCCCCGCCACCGTGTCTGGGTGGATCGTTTCGGCATCGGCCGATTTCCGGTCACCAATCGCGAGTACAAAAAATTTCTCGATGTAACGCAGAAACAGCCTCCGTCATTTTTTTTGGATCCGATCTTTTCTGATCCAGAGCAGCCGGTCGTCGCCGTGAGTTGGGATGATGCCGTGGCATACTGCGCTTGGTTGAGCCAACAGACGAACACCTTGTTTCGCTTACCCACCGAAGCCGAGTGGGAGCGTGCGGCACTGGGCGGACTCGAAGCCGCGCTCTATCCATGGGGCGACGAACTACCTCCGGCGACGTTTATCGGTTGCAATCCTGAGACGGGAGGTCCGGCCAAGGTCGGCGTCAACGGGCCGAACGGCTTTGGCTTGTACGACATGAGTGAGAATGTGCACGAGTGGTGCGCCGATTGGTACGATTACACGTACTATTCCCACTCGCCGGAGCGCAATCCGCGTGGTCCGGCCTTCGGACAGCGGCGCGTTTCGCGCGGCGGTTCGTGGCGCCATCGAATCCAGTACAGCCGCTGCGCCGCGCGCAGCTCACTCCCCGCGGCTTTCCGATACACGGATTACGGCTTTCGGATCGCCGAGACAATCAAGTCTTGACCGAACTTTAGCTGAGCGTTAAAAGGCGTCAGTGGAATGGCCTGTTGCCCGCGCCCGAACCGCGAAAGTCCAACGCAAAGGAGCACGCCCATGAGTATTATTCGCCTCGCCACTGGAATGATGATGTGCGCGATATTTTTACTCAGCCCTTTTCGAACCGCGCGCGCGATAGACAACATCCGCGTGGCTTGTCCTTCGCTGAGCAGCACTTCGGTATTTTCTCTGGTCGTTGCCCAGAAGGAAGGTTACTTCAAAGAAGAAGGTCTTAATGTCGAGCTGCTCAGTATCCGAGGTGAGATCGCGATTCGCACGACGCTCGCGGGCGAGGTCGACTTTTTCACCAACGCGGGGAGCGCGCTGGCGGCGGCGGTCAGAGGCGTGCCGGTCAAGCTAGCCACCGTTTTTCAAGACAAGCCTTCCTGGGACCTAATCGCTCAGCCGGACATAAAATCATTCGCACAGTTGCGCGGCAAGAACATCGGGGTCATGTCTCCGGAAGGATCGCTCGCCGTAGTTGCGCGCGAGATGTTGCGCAAGAACGGTCTGGATCCAGGCAAGGACGTCAACCTCGTGACAATGGGAGGCGACGAGGTACGTTTTCCGGCGCTGCAGACCAAGTCCATCGAAGCGACGCTGTTTAGCACGGCCATGAGTATCAAGGCGCAAAAAGACGGCTTTGCCAAGCTCGGCAACGCGAGCGAATATGCCAACCTGATCGAGGGCGGCTTGGCGACGTCCCAGGACAGGATCAAGCAGAGCCCGGAAAAGGTTTTCAAGTTTGTCCGCGCTGCGCTCAAAGGGCTGAATTTTTACGTTGCCAAACGGGAACCGGCGATCAAGTACATGATGGATACACTGCGAATGAAGGACCCGGCGTTGGTCGGTTCGATTTATGACACGCTAACGAAGCTCGCGCTTAAAGACGGCTTCAGCGATGACAAAGTTCTCCAGTCGATGATCGACGACATGAAAAGGACAACAAAAGTGCAGCGCGACATCAAAGTCGCCGACGTGTTCGACTTGAGCTTTGTGAAAAAAGCCAATGCCGAGCTGAAAGCGAGCGGTTGGAAGCCGTAACCGATACGAGGCAATTTCCCGAAATTAATTAGGGCCGGTTGTCGCGCTCGCCTCACACCGGCGAATGCACCAAAATCCCCCTGTATCCCCCTTTTTCAAAGGGGGAATTTTCGGCGGGTTGCTTTTATCCCTCTTTGTCAAAGAGGGCATTCGCAAGCATAGTGACGAGATCTCACTACTACTTCTAAAGCAATTACTTCGCTGGCATGAATGCCGGATCGACGAAACTTTCCCATGGCTTGCGTTCCGGAATCATATTGTCGGCCGCGAGCAATCGAATCATTTCCGCGAGCCCGGCGCCATCGACAGCTCCCTCACCACGGAACGCCTTGTTCTCGGGAATCATGAATTTGTAAGTTTGCGCGGCGATCGCCTCGTCGATTTTTAAGCGCTGAACCATCAACTCGATGGCGGCTTTCTCATTAGCGGGGTCGTTGACCCAACGCATGCCTTGGCCGATGGCGCGAATGAAACGGGTAAACAGCGGTCGGTTTTGCGCCAGCGATTTAGTCGATGCGAAAAACGCGGTGTACTGAAGGTTTTTGATTTCGTCCGAATAATTGAGCAGCACCTTGCGGCCGGCTTCGATGGATTTGAAATTGAATGGCGGGGCTTCTGCCAGCGAAGCTGCAACCTGCCCCGAGGCGACCGCCTGGAATCTTTCCGGGCTGCCGCCGACGAACAAAAGCGTATATGCCGTCGGTGGAATGCCGCGCCGCTGCATCACGTCTTTGAAAATCGTCGTGGTGATGCTCGCCAATGACGCGCCGGCGATTTTTTGCCCTTTGAGATCGTTGAGGGACTTGAACTGCGGATTGCCGATCACTTGATAAGGATAGCCGTAGTTGGAGCCGCCGATGATCTTGATCTCGGCGCCGCGGGTGGCGGCGATCAAGCCGAAATGCGACCCTGAGCGAGCGATGTCCACGGTCCCGGCGATCAGCGCTTTGACCACGAGATCGGGCGTCATGTAATTCACTTCAACATCGAGGTTCTCTTTGGCGAAGAACCCTTTTTCTTTGGCCACGACGTGGTCGATTTCAAAAGCCGTGGGATTGGTCGAGCTCAAGGTGATCTTGTCGGCGGCGTGGGATTGAGAGGACGCGAGCCAAAGAATGCATAGGCCTAGTATGACGTAGCGCTTGATGATTTTCATAAGTTCCTCCAGTTAATTATCCGTAACGGATAGGGCTAGATCGAATAGAAGCGACTCGCGAGAGCATCACCCCCGAATATTTTAATCGCGGGTCCAGTCCGAATTTCGCCTGGATTCCCGCCAAAAGCGTGCGGGAATGACGGACGCGCCAGAATCGGCTCCCTGTGCCTCATGCCTTCCTGTTGCCTATCTGTCATATCTCTTCGTACTCTTTCAGTACATCGAAGCGCGGCTCCAAGCCTAATCCGGGTGTTTCCGGCAATGTGACCCAGCCGCAGTCCGGCGCGGCAGGTTCGTGATAGATCTTGTCGCCGACTCCCCACATCTCGAAATGAAACTCGACCCGCCAGCCGTTCGCCATCGCTGCTTGCAGATGCATGTTGTGGTGCGGCCAGCCGCCGCCGTTGGCGATCGGTAAGTTGAATGCCTGTGCCAGCGCGGCAACCTTCACCGCCTCCGTGTAGCCGCCGACGGAACAGACATTGGGTTGAGCGATATCGACGGCGTGATTGACGATCAGCTCGCGATGGCGAAACCGGTGTCCTTCATTCTGGCCAGCGGCCAGCGGAATATCGGTATGGCGCCGCAAATCGGCGAGCAGCTTGGCGTCGTTTTGATAAACGGGTTCTTCGAACCAGGTAATGCCGTAGGGCTCCACCAGCTTACAGAGCTCCAGGGCACGATTGAAAGAAAAAAGATAGTTGGCGTCGATCATCAATTCTGCTCGGTCGCCAACGGCCTCGCGCACCGCCCGTACTCGCTCGGCGTCCTGCTTTGGATTTTCCGGATCGACGGCGACCACCATCTTGAGACGTGTTTCGCCGCGCTCCACGAGCTGCTTGGCGACTTCGACGAGCTGATCTTTTTCGTACTGTTTCAGTCCGAAAGTGACATAAGCTTGTACGGGATTTTGCGCCCCGCCAAGCAGGCGCCAGACCGGCTCGCGATAGTGCTTTCCCTTGATATCCCAGAGCGCGATATCGATGGCGCTCACGGCCGAGCTCCACATGCCGGTCTGAGCGCGCGGATTGAA
>DATBEY010000256.1:0-6268 GCA_036558765.1 Binatia bacterium
CGCAAAGCCTGGGCACTTAATGCCGAGCTTGCGGCCATGGCCCGCCTGAGCAAACGCGAGGAGTTTAACAAGCGCTTGGAAGAAGCCAGACGCCAAGGCGGTCTCGAGGCATTTTTACGCGAGCGCGACGCGCCGTTTCAACCGGAGCCGTTCGGGCCAAAGGCGAAAAAAACGTGAGACGCGAGGCTGGCACCAGTCGAAGTGATGGAATGCTGGAGTAATGGAGTATTGGTCCAAAGCACCACTCCAGCACTCCATTACTCCAGTACCCCGTTCAGTTTTGCCTTTTCGTAATCGCTCGCGTTAACTGCAACCACCTGTCCTCTGCCTTTTCATACTCAGCGCTGGTCATGCCGCGCTCCGGATATTCCCGTTTGAACGGATAGTCTTTCCATGCCACACCGTAGCGAAACTGCTCCATCAGCTTCTGACCCTCGGCGCCGATCACGAAATCGGTGAACAGCAGCGCCGCATGGGGATGGGGAGCATTGGCAATTATCGCCGAACCGCCGGCGTTTGCCGGCGCCACATCGAGCGCTACCCAGTCCACCGGCGCCTTGCGCTCTTTCATCACTGCTACCTGGTTGCGGAATACCACAAACGAGCCGGCGACTTCGCCGGCGGCGATGAGATCGAGAAATCCGGCGCTCGATGCTTTGAACAATCGAATCTCCTGCGCCTGAAGTCGCTTGACGAATTCCTCGCCTTTGACCTTGATCATCGTGCCGATCACGCGGCTCGTCGAACTCTCCGTCGTTACTGCTAATTTGCCTTTGAGCTCCGGGCGCAATAGCTCCTGGAAATTCTTTGGCACCTCCGCCGGTGCAATCATTCGCGTATTGTAGCCAAAGCCCAAATAAGCCTCGCGATCAGTCACCCAATAGATACGTGTCGCATCGAACTTGGTTTTGGCTTCATCAGGATATCTGGCGAGCTCGGGCGAGGTGTACGGCTTTAGCAATCCGCCCTCGCGCAGCATCATCAACAAACCCGGCGTGCTTTCCAATGCATCGGCAACAAAACGCCCCGCTTGCGCTTCGTTGATCAGCCGCGGCCCCAAATCCGTGCTGCCGCCACGATAAACATCGATCGCGACAGCCGGATATTTTCTTTTGAACGCCTCCACCAACTCGCGGTAAACCCCGGAAAGTGAGGTGTACCAGACAATCTTACCTTCCGCCTTCGCGCCTTCGAGCAAAATCTGCTGCCGATCCGGACCGGTATATGTGGCGAGCTCATCAAGCGTTCGCGGTTTTCGCGCCTGTGCTTCCAGGAAGGAAGGCATCGTTACCATCAAAAACACGATCAGCGTCAACAATTGCATTCGTTTCTCCTCGCCGCACATTTTCATTAGCTCGTCCGAGTTATCATGTTTGGAAGAACTCGATCAAGAAGCTGTGCTTTCCACGCTGTTCAATTCAAAGCCATCGGCGGCATTAGAAAAACGACTCTCGCGCTGCGCTCGAAATAACAACCCGAGCCTTGTGTCATCGAATAAGATGAAAAATCTCGATGTTCCTGAGCACTACCCCGAACTCACACGTTGACGCGAAATGGGAATCGGATTATAGGGCAGTTGACGATGCTGCTCATCGTTACTCCAGTGGAGTCGATGTTCTGATCTACTGAACGGAGAAAAAACTATGCTCGGCGGCCATGCAGTAGCTCAATGTCTGAGAAACGAAGGCGTGCGACATATTTTCAGCGTACCGGGCGAAAGCTACATTGCGGTCGTCGACGGTCTGGTCAATTTCCCGGAGGTGAAGCTCATCACCAATCGCCAGGAAGGCTGCGCCGCCTTTATGGCCGAAGGCTACGCTAAAGCAACGCGCAGTCCCGGCGTTTGTATCGTCACACGCGGACCCGGTGCGACCAACGCGAGCATCGCGCTACACAGCGCCAGATACGATTCCGCTCCCATGGTCCTGTTGGTTGGCCAAGTGAGCCGCGCGGCGCGCGGACGCGAGGCCGGACAAGAGCTCGACTACACGCATCTGTTCGGCACGATTGCCAAATGGGTCATCGAGATCAATGATCCCAAACAAATTCCACGGATCGTCAGCCGCGCTTTCCACATCGCGCGCAGCGGCCGGCCGGGTCCCGTGGTTGTCGCGCTACCGCGCGATGTAACCGAGACGGATACGGAAATATCCATGGTCGATCCCTATCCGGTCATCAAACCCAGTCCTGCTCCGGCCGCAATCGAATCCTTGATCGGGCGCATCAACGCCGCGCAAAAACCGGTGCTGTTGATCGGCTCCGGCACGCAATACTCCCATGCCTGGCAGGAGGTGATCGATTTCGCAGAAAAGTTTCAGCTTCCGGTGCTGACTTCTTACAAGCGCCAGGACGCGTTTCCCAACAATCACCCCAACTATGCGGGGAACATGCTGACGTCGAACAAGCATGCGCAAAACCTCGCTTATCATGAAAGCGATCTCTTGGTTGTTCTCGGTAGCCGGCTCAATCAGCAGACGACCGCGGGCTTCACGTATCCCCGTCCCGGCCAGCCGTTTGTCCAGATCGATGCCGACGAGGAAAACATTGGCCAGAATGTGCGCCCTGAAACGGGCATCGTCGCCGATGCGAAACAAGTTCTGCTCATGGCATTGAAACATCCGGCGCCGCGCCCTAACGAGAGCCGAGCCTCATGGATCAGCGAGCATCACGCAGAGCAAAAAAAATATTGCACGCCCAAAGAACGGCCCACGCGCAAGGTGTCGATGGAAAAGGTGATGATGGATCTCAAAACCGCCATGCCGACTGACGCAATCACGACGACGGACGCGGGCAGCTTTGGGCAGTGGCAGCAGCGCTATATTGAGTTCGATTATCCGGAGTCCTACATATCACCGACCCTCGGCTGCATGGGTCCGGGTGTGCCCTCGGCAGTTGCCGCCAAGCTGGCGCATCCCCATCGCACCGTCGTCGCGCACGTCGGCGACGGCGGGTTTCTCATGACCGGCCAGGAACTCGCGACGGCCAAGCAATACGGCGCGCCCATCATCGCGATCGTCTATAACAACGAGGGCTACAACTCGATCCGCATGCATCAGGAGGCGCAGTATCCCGGCCGTCAACATGGCGTGGCACTCAACAACCCCGATTTCGCTTTGATGGGTGAATCCTACGGCGCACTCGGATTGAAGGTCACCCGTGACGAGGAATTCATGCCTGCGTTCAAGAGAGCCCTTGCCGCGGATCGCTCGGCGCTCATAGAAGTACAAACCGATTATGAATATGTGACGCCGACTGCGACATTGTCAGATTTGGCCGGCAAAAAGTTAGCCGGCGATTAAGCTGGAGAGGGTGAGTATTCCTGTCTTTGGGCGAGAGTTGGAGAGGCTGTGTCGAAACCGCTAATGGCCCAGAAATACAAGATCTCTCGCTCCGCTCGAGCTGACAAATGTCGGCCAACGCGATCCGCTGGCCAAATAGCGGTTGCGCTCCTGCTTGTGATCCTGATTCGGCACGGAGCGTCCGCGCAGGATGACCTTGCCGCCAAAGCGCAAAACGAGCGCGAGCTTTCGGTTTATGGCACCGCTCTCGTCGCCCAATTCGATAAATTTGTCGAGCCCTTCAGACGCCGCTATCCGTTTATCAAAACGCAATATTCCCGCACCACCGGCGAAGCGCTGACCTCGAGAATTCTTCGCGAGGTGCAGGCCCACCAGCTCGGCGCCGACGTGGTTCTCATCAACAACTACACACACCGTATCTTCATGAAACGAAATATCATTACCGCGTATGCGCCGCCGAGCGCGGCAAATTTTCCGCCCGGGTTCATCGACAAACAGGGTTATTGGGTCGGGTTCTATCTGGTCCCCTATGCGATCACCTACAACACAAAGCTGGTGCCGAAAGCGAGCACGCCGAAATCATTCGATGACCTGTTGAATCCCAAATGGAAGGGCGGCATCTCTCTGGAGCGCGAGGAATACCTGGTTACTCAATCGCACATGCAGTATTTGGGACGGCAAAAAGCGCTCGAGTACTTCAAAAAGCTCGCCCAACAGGACTTGGTCCTCATCAACGGCCACAGCAATCAGGCGATGCTTCTAACCGCCGGCGAATTTCCGATCATCATTTATAGCGATATCGCCAGGGCCGAGGAGCTGAAACGAAAAGGCGCGCCTATTGAATGGGTGAGAGCCGAGCCCCATATCACGGTGTTGGTTTCCGCGGCGATCACGCGCGAGGCGCGCCATCCCGCTGCCGCGCGGTTGTTCATGAACTATCTGGCATCGGACGAAGGGCAAAAGGAAGTTCTCAACATCGACAAACCGCCGGCATTGCCGAAGTTTCAGCCCGATTACCTGCGCGGCGTGAATTTATTTCCGGCTGATTGGACGCTCTCCGACAGTTATGACGAGTACAACAAACTCTACCGTGAGATTTTTTGGAAGAGCAATTGAACGGTCGCTCAGGTCAAAAGCCGTGCGGTGACAGTCCAGAAAAGGAGCCGGAACCATGAAGATAGCAAGTTTCTTTTTTTTGGTCCTCTTCCTCATAACGTCACCGGCATCGGCGCAATCACGCAAGCCTTCAACCATTGCAGAGCTCGCGGTTTACCGCGCCCCCGATCGCGAGCAAATCTTATACGCCGGAGCCAAAGCCGAAGGAAAACTTATTTGGTACACGTCTCTGGCCGGTGACTCGTACAAGGAGATGGTCAAGGCTTTCGAAACCAAGTATGCCGGCGTCAAGGTCGAATCCTACCGGGCCGCGGGAGCCGAATTGGTCACTCGCCTGGAAGAGGAAGGAAAGGCCCGCCGCAACATTGCCGATACGATCGAGACGACCGAGGGCAGTCTGATTTTTTTGCGCGATGATAAACTGCTCCGACCCTACGATTCTCCCCATCTGGACCGCTATCCCGAAGACGGCAAGGAACGAGCCGACAAAAATACGGTTTACTGGGCGCTCGCCCGCGAATCGTACATCGGTCTGACCTATAACAAGACGCTGGTGCCGAAGGAGGCGGTGCCCAAAAATTTCGACGGACTCTTGCATCCGGAACTCAAAGGCAAAATGGGCATCAGCATCGGCCAGACGAGCGATAAAATCATCGGCGCCATGATCAAGACGCGCAGTGAAGAATTCGTTCGCAAGCTCAAAGCTCAGGAGATCAAGCTTTATTCCATAGATGCTCCCGCGCTGGTCAATAACATCGCCGGCGGCGAGATTGCAGCCTCCCCAGCCATTTTTCAAACCCATACCTTGCTCGCGGCCTCCAAGGGCGCGCCGGTGGAATGGGTGCCCATGGACTTGGTTCCGACCAACGTGGGCAGTGCCGCGATCGCCGCCAACCCGCCGCATCCACACGCCGCTTTACTCATGGCGGATTTCCTTTTGAGTCCGGAAGGACAAAAAGTGCTGGAGAAATATTATTATGGCAGCGGCGCCAAAGATTACGGTTTCAAGAAATGGCGCCCGGAGCATGGCCTCACGACCGAACAATACGAGAAGGAGCTGGAGCGCTGGGATAAGCTGTTGAACGGGATTACCCGGAAATAAATGAATTGCTGAGGAGGCTCAAGCCCGAGTCAGCGCTAGAATTGGGTCATTTCCGGCGGAACCCGGAATCCAGGCTATTTTCAGCTAAACAAAACTGGCTGTGGGGTGCCACTGGATGGCGTATTGGCGCTTTAGCATCCAGAAGACTTAACGTATTCCTGCGAATTTTCTGTGGAGGAAGGAAATGAACAACCTGCGAATCATCGATGCTGACGGCCACGTGCAAGAGCGCGATGCCGATTGGCAAGAGCTGCTTGACGCCCCTTATAGAAAGCACGCGCCAAAAATGGTCACCGGTCCTGATGGTAAAGAGCAACTGCTACTCGAAGGAAAAATCTGGGCCAAACCTTCCGGCACCGGCCTCGGCATCGGCACCGCCCCTTATAGCCGAAGACCACAGAAAACCACCGGCATGTTCGATCCCGTTCAACGTTTGAAGGACATGGATCTCGAAGGCATCGACACCGCGGTCAACTTCGGAACCACGGTATTTCTGAGTCTGCCCTTTCTGGAAAATCGCGATCTCGCGTGCGCCATCGCGCATGCCTACAACACCTGGCTCGACGGCTACTGCAAGACCAATTCGCGCCGCCTGAAAGGCGTCGCGCTCGTGCCGATGCAGGAGCCGCAAGAAGCCGTCAAAGAGCTCGAGCGCTGCGTCAAAGAATTGGGGTTTGTCGCCGTCGCAACCTCCGCTCATTCCGCCGGGCGCAACCTAGATCATCCCGACTTCTATCCTTTTTACGCCAAA
>DATBEY010000257.1:0-5449 GCA_036558765.1 Binatia bacterium
CCGCTTCGACCAGATCGATGCCTTGATCAACGACGCCGGGATCGTGCCGCATTTCAACTGGGGCATTCCGCGTTGGCCCCGCGTACGCCATCTCAGCAAAGACTTTTGGGACAACGTGATCCAAACCAATCTCGGCGGAACCTTTCTTTGCACGAAATACGCGGTGCCGTTCATGGAACAGCGCCGCTCGGGCAATATTGTAAATTTATGGGGCGGCGGACGGCCGGAAAACCACGGCGCATCCCCGTACGTCGTCAGCAAAGATGCGATTCGGACCTTTACCCGGTTTGTCGCTGAAGAGGAGCGCGAATGGAATGTCTGTGTGGTCGCCTTCAGTCCAAAGCAGGCGATCGCCACCGAAGACGCCCCGGAAGAAGCGCGCAAGCGTCTTCCCGGTCCGGAAGTCCTGGGAAATGGCTTCGTCCTCGCCGCGCAAGCGGGAATGGAGTTGACTGGCAAAACCGTAGAGCACCGCGATGGCAAGTTGGTGGCAGTGGATTAGACACTTCCTTCGATACCGCAGTCTTACGCTGCCTACTCAGGACGGCCGGCGATATGGCAATGCCAAATCAGGACCGTGGATAACCCGATTTCCGAGTAGCGCGTAGCGCGTATCGAGGGATTCCGGCGTTAATGGAAGATTCGGTTTGACCGCAGCGCGGTTCTTTTGTAATTACTACGCTCCGGGAGGTGTTTATGATTTCCATAAGCGATCAGATGAAGGAACTTATCGATAATGCTTTAGCCAACGGCTCTCCATGCATTCTCGCTACGGTATCCGCCGACGGCGAGCCGGATATCGGCTACAAAGGCAGCATGATGGTTTTTGACAACGAATCCCTTGCCTACTGGGAACGTACCAGACGAGTGCACATGAAGAACGTCAAAGAAAACCCTCGTGTCATCGTGCTTTTCCGGGACGCCAAAACCAAAGCCGCCTGGCGCTTTCACGGCACGGCCACGGTGCACGAGAGCGGGCAGATCCGTGATCAGGTCATGGCGCGCACGGTGAAAGACGAATTGGACAAGGATCCGGAGCGGAAGGGTGCCGCAGTGGTGATTCGTCTGGACAAGATCACTAATATGGGCGGCCAAGTCCTGTCGAGCCGATAATCGAGCTTTTTTACCGGCATACGTTTCCATAATTGCGTTTGTCCGTGAGCGGCAATATTGTTACTGCTCATTGTTCCGCGCTTGGACCCCCGTATCGTCATGCTGAGACGAAGCCGAAGCTCTTCCGGTGAGATCCAGGACCAAGATCTTCGCCTTGATCAGCATGGCATTTCGGGCGCGCGAAATTCGAGCCGCGCCTGACTATTTTGCATCTGTAAGAACCGGCACGACTCTGTATTCGCCGCTGCGCCGGCATTTCGTATCGAAACTAATGACTTGAGGCAATCGTGAAAAAACTTCTCGGCCTATTGGTGATGAGCGGAGCTGTTTTGGGCGCGCTTTTTCTCCTCACCAGCCTTGCGCATATCGACGGGCGCCAAAGCCAAGCGCTCACGCTCAAACCGGCTTCGGTGGTTCAAGAAGGCTCGATCGTTTCCATCGAGTACACACTTCGCGACGACGGCGGCAATGTGATCGATACAAACGTCGGTAAAGAGCCCCTCACATTTATTGAAGGCGCAGGTCAGATCGTGAAGGGACTGGAACGTGAGCTAACTGGCATGAAAGTGGGCGACGAAAAGAAAGTTCACGTGAAACCGGAAGACGGTTATGGCTTGCCGGATAAAAACGCCTTTCATGAAATTCCCCGCGACAAGATTCCGCCGGAGGGACAAAAGCCCGGCGCGATGCTGATGACCAAAGCACCCGACGGCGGAACGATTCCCCTCCGCGTTCACGAAGTCAAGGAAAAAACCGTCATCGTCGATTTGAACCATCCTCTCGCCGGAAAGACCTTGAACTTCGACGTCAAGATCAAACAAATCAGAGCCGCGGAAGCGAAGTAATTCTCGGATGAATTGGAGTGTTGGGATGATGGAGTGATGGAGTATTGGGTAATCCGAAACCATCACTCCACTACTCCAATACTCCATCACTCCAAGCCCCATGCGTTCCCATTTTTTTTACGGCTACGTCATCCTCGGCCTATGTTTCGCCAACATGGTGGTCATGCGCGGCGTCAACGGAGCGTTTGGCGTTTACTACTTGGCCTTGTTGGAAGAATTCTCCTGGTCGCGCAGCGACGGCGCCTCCATCGCATCCATCAATTACGTCGTATATGCCCTCGCCGCGCCAATCGTCGGGTTAACCTTCGATCGGTTGGGGCCGCGTCTGCTGATGCCGCTCGGCGCGGCTTTGGTCGGCCTCGGCTTGATGCTTTCGTCGATTTCCAATTCACTCTTCGATCTCTATTTTTCCTACGGTATCGTTACGGCTCTCGGCCAAGGCGCCCTTGGTTTCGTCGGCCATAACGCGCTGATCTCCTTCTGGTTTGTAAAGCGCCGGGCAACGGCGATTGGGATTGCTTCGATGGGCCAAGGCGTCGGCGCACTGGTGATGGTTCCCGCGACACAAATCCTGATCGACTCCGTCGGCTGGCGCTGGACTTACATCGTTACCGGCAGCCTGATGCTGCTGCTCCTGCTCCCGGCGAATGCGTTACTGCAGAGGCGCAAGCCACAAGACGTGGGACAATTTCCCGACGGCGACCATGCGGCGATGGCCGAACACCTAGAGCACCAATCCGTGAGGGCGACCGCTGAGCGCGACTGGACGCTGCGCGAGGCCGCGCATTCCTTTCCGTTCTGGTGCATTACCATGGGTCATTTAGCGCTCGGCACTGCGCTCTTCATGATCAATACTCATGCGATCGCTCACTTCGTTGCAGTCGGCTATGAGAAGCTTGCCGCATCTTTCTATTTCGGCCTGATCGGCTTTATTCGCATTGGCGCCACCATCCTGTGGGGCTCCATCTCCGACCGCCTGGGTCGGAGCGAGACCTACGGCCTTGCCATTTTGGTTACGGTGATCGGCGTCGTTGGAATGATTGTCATGACTCTCGACGCGCCGTTGTGGTTGGTTTATCTCACGATAGCGCTCTACGGCGTCGGCCATAGCGCCGGCAACCCGACCTACGGCGCCGTCATCGGTGATATTTTTTCCGGTCACAAGATCGGATTGATTTTTGGCTTCTTGGAAATAAGCTTCGGACTGGGCAGCGCCTTCGGCTCCTGGATCGGTGGCTATCTTTTCGACTCCACGGGTTCCTACGCCTGGTCGTTCGCGGTCTGTATCGCTTGTTTCATGATCTCGGGCCTCGCCATTCGCGGCTGCACACTATGGCAAGCCCGTCAGACCGCATTGCTCACCGCAGAGGCGCTAACACAGAGAGCGAATGGATAGAATCTCTGCGCACTTCGCCTCTCTGCGGTGCTCTGGTCTTGAAGCCTTCGCGCTAGCGCATCGGTGTGGTAATCAAAGCGCAGCCTGTTCGGACGACTTTCGTCGAGGAGAATCTTATGCAGTTCTGCCTGCACAGTTCAGCGCGTACGGTTCAGGAAGCGGTCTCGCGCGCCCAGCGCGCCGAAGCGCTCGGCTTCGAAGCGATCTTTTTCGCGGATAGCCAAATGAACAATGTCGATCCCTACCAGGCGTTGGCGCTATGCGCGGTCAACACGAAGCGAATTCGTCTGGGCACGGCCGTGACCAATATGGTGTATCGTGACGCGACAATCACTGCCAACTCTTTCGCGACCCTCAACGAGATTTCTCAAGGACGCGCGATCATCGGCATGGGCACCGGAGACGGTCCGGTTTACAGTCTGGGGCGCACCGCGACCAAACTCGTCAACTTCGAAAAAGGACTCCGCCTCATACGCGATCTGCTCCATGACCGCGGCATCGATGTGCCGGCCAGCCATGAACGCGCCGGCGGCAACGTGCGGCTTAGAGCCGGCAAGCGTCCTGTGCCACTCTACATTTCCGCGGAAGGTCCCAAGACTCTCCGGATCGTGGGTCGAGTTTGCGACGGTGTCATTCTCGGTACGGGTTTCGATCAACAAGTCACCGATTGGGCGCGCCGGCAGATCGCCGCAGGCGCGCAAGAAGTTGGCCGCAGTTTGGAGGAAATCGATCTCATGCCCGCGGGCATGATCGCTGTCCATGAGGACGGGAATATTGCCCGGCAAAGCGTGCGCGCGCGCATGGCCAATCGAGCGCACCACAACTTTCGCTTTACAATGGAAACCGTTCCCGAAGGCGAAGCCGCGGGTGTGCAGCGCTTTATGAATCACTTCGACATTTCAAAGCCGATTGAAGAGCGCATCGACCCTGAATGGATCACCGATTACCTACTGGAGCGCTTCACGATCGCCGGCACGCCAGCCCAATGCATCGCCAAGATCAAACGGCTCGAAACAAATGGCATCAGGAGAATTCTCCTCACGCCCCCTAATGCGATCTACGATGAGGTATTGGATTCGTGGGGAAAGCGAGTCATCGAGAAGTATTAACGCGGACGATTATCACGGACGATTTGTTGATTTTACTTCCCTGACGCTCGCCTGCTTCGTTGTGTTCGTGGAGTCCAACCGCTAAGCTCACCGCATAGTGCGATACCGAACTTGATCCAGGAGAATGATTGATGCGCCTCCAGCTCTCGGCTTTTCTGCCACTTTTTTTCATTTTGATGCTCGGTGACCCGCGGGCGTTTGGGGCCTCCGCCGAACCGAAGGACAACCGTGTCGTAAAAGACGGCATGTTGGTGAGCTTGGATTACACAGTGAAGACACCGGACGGCAAGTTGCTCGAAACCAGTAAAGGGAACCAGCCGCTCAAATACATCCATGGCAAAAAAATGATGATTCCCGGCCTGGAAAGAGAATTGACCGGCATGAAGATCGGCGCCGAGAAGCACATCACGATCAAGCCCGAAGACGGCTACGGGAAATTGAATCCCAATGCAGTTCAGGAGGTTCCGAAGGAGAAGGTCCCGCCCAACGCGCTCAAGGTTGGCGCAGTGCTCGTCGGCACCAACAAAGACGGCTCGCCGATACCGATGACGGTGCGAGAGATTAAAGACAAAACGGTCGTCATGGATTTAAATCATCCCTTGGCCGGCAAGACGCTGGTTTTTGATGTAAAAGTTATCGATGTTGAGCCGGCGCCCCCGCTGCCAACGCCGAATCAGCCCGCTGCGCCGGCACAGCCCAGCGCGCCGCCCAAATCCGCGGCTCCGCCACAAAAAAAATGAAATCCAGGCGCAAGTATGACCTTTGTCGAATTTGCCAGGCGATTGCGTGTTTCACAATCAGTAGTTTTTTTCACCGGCGCAGGTATTAGCACCGAGTCGGGTGTGCCGGACTTTCGCAGTCCCGGCGGCGTTTGGACAAAATATCAACCGGTGCTGTTCCAAGATTTCCTCGCGAGCGAGTCCGCGCGCGTACAGCATTGGCGTTTGAAAAAAGCCACCTACGAGCTTTTCAAAACCGTCAAGCCG
>DATBEY010000258.1:0-17392 GCA_036558765.1 Binatia bacterium
CTCTACCGCATCAGCGGTGCCTTGGTTCTAGAGCTCGATGACGTTTTACCGATTGTCGAGGCGGGAGAGCTCCTGGGTTTCATCACGGTGAACGAAGGCGATCTACTACTCCCTCAGCTTGGTAGGACATACGCCGATGCCACCATCCTAGCCCGCAAAGCGATCATCGCCGGACGGGTTCTGCGGCTGCCCATTATCGCCTGGATCTACGAGACGTTGCAGCAAGACGACAACCGGCGCGTGGCCTGGGATTACTTCCATGAGAAGCTCGAAGCTGATTTCGGCGACCGAGCGGAAGAGCAACTCGATATTGCCATAAGGTGGGGCCGAGACGCCGAGCTGTTTGCCTACGATGACGACGCGGCGGAGCTCTATTTAGAGAGCGATCCCGGCAAAACCGCTGCGAGAAGCTTTGCTCTCACCGAGCTTTATGAGGCGTGGCCTGTGCTCTCCGTGCCGGAACGAGTCGAAGGCTTTAGGCTCCTCCAGCACGATGACGCCGAGAATTTCTTTCTCCACCTGAGCGCCCGGGACAAAGCACAACTGATTTCGGCTTTGTCGTATGGAGAGCGACGCGTTTGGGTGCGGCTCCTTGCCCCTGAGGAAGCACTGGAGGTCATCCATGAGGTCCCCGAACAAGAACGAGCGGGACTATTGTCATTGCTTGATGACAAAACCCGTAGAGAAGTCAAAGGACTCATGAATTTTATAGAGGAGCAATCACGGGGTTTGATAAATCCACACTATGTCCGTTTGCGACCCGATATGACCGTCGACGAGGCGATAAGTTTTCTCCGCCGAGATGCAAGGGATCGAGCCCAAATGACGTACTACGCCTATGTCACCGATTCCGAAGAACGGTTGCTGGGAGTGGTTTCTTTCAGGGACTTGTTGATTACACCCGGCGACAGAAAAGTCCAGGACGTCATGCGAACGGACGTGATCACGGCACCGGAGAATGTCGATGCGGCTGAGCTCGTTGCTCTTTTCAGTCGCTACAATCTGCAGATGATTCCTCTGTTGGATTCAGAGAGGCGGATCAAGAGGGTGGTGACGAAAGAAGAAATCAGCGAGGACGTCAGAACTCGCACCTAGACCGAAAGTCTAGGCGGCATAGGTTATTGGATCTTTGAAGCCTGCTTCTTGGAAGCCTTTCAAACGAATCTGACAGCTGTCGCATTGGCCGCAGGCGTGCCCGCCGGACGCCGGATCGTAGCAGCTCCATGTCAATCCGTAATCGATGCCGAGATTCAATCCGGTTTTGATGATCTCTGCTTTGCTCATTTTGAGCAGAGGCGCGTGAATTTTTAATCGGCTTTTTCCTTCCACGCCGGCTTTGGTGGCGAGATTGGCCAGTCGTTCGAAGGCTTGGATATATTCTTCACGGCAATCGGGATAGCCACTGTAATCGAGTTGGTTGGCGCCAAAAAAAATATCCTGCACTTCGATGCGTTCGGCAAGCGCCAACGCGAACGCAAGGAAGATGGTATTCCGCGCCGGCACATAAGTGACCGGGATGCGGTCCGAGATCTCCGTTTCAGTTCTTCTCTTGGGAACCTCGATACTGTCGGTAAGGGCAGAGCCGCCGATGGATCGTAAATCAAAGGCGATGATCCGATGCGAGGGAAGACTTAGAAACCCGGCAATGTCTTTGGCGGATTCGAGCTCTCTTTGATGACGCTGTCCGTAAAGGAAACTCAGCGCATGCACTTCGAAACCTTGCTGCTTTGCTATCGCGGCGGCGGTCGCCGAGTCGATGCCGCCACTGAGCAGAACCACAGCTTTTTTGGCTGGCATAACCTTACGAGCGGGGCGCTTTGGTGCCTTCCATCGGATAACGCTTTTCGTACCAGCCGACGATACCCTCGTCGAGAACTTTCATGTTGCGGTAGCCGTCTTCGTAGAGAATGCCATAGGCCAGACTGGCCAGGTGATGGGGACATGCTCAATAGAGCACTACCGGTCGGTCGCGTGGAATGCTTTTCAAATAGCTTTTGAATTCGCCCAGCGGTGCCGAAACCGCGCCGAGAATATGGACTTCACGAAATTCTTCTTCGCTTCGCACATCGATGATCAGGGGCTTCACGCCCGACTTCAATTCCGTAACCAATTCTTCGACGTGGATGAATACCGGCGTTATGTTGTCGGGCAGGTTTTGTTGCGCAAACTCGGGATATTTTGACGGGTCCGCGTAGGCAGATCGCGCTTGGAGCAACGTCATCGGGAGTGCTGCCAAAATTGTTAGAATCCAGGCTAAGCGAGGCGAACTCATCTTTTCTCCCCTTGATAATCAAAATGGCTCAACTGCGCCAGCGCATCCAATGGTTGCACCCCGGTATAGCGCTGTCCATCAATGATCCAGGTGGGATAGCTTTGAATGTTCTTATCTTTGCAGACTTCCGCCTGCGGTGCGTTTGGCCCGCCCGGACTGCACTCGACATAGGGAATGCGGTTGACCGAACCGTCAAAGAGTTTTTTTTGCTCCGCGCAGTGTGGGCACCATGAAGCCCCGTAGAATTTGACATCGCTCCTTGACAAATGCTCGGCTAAAGCACGGGTCCAGGGATCCTCCGGTCCTTGAGCTTCGCCCCAATAGCCGGCGAAGTAGAGGTGAAGCGCGATGATTCCAACGAGGGCTGCGCCGCCGGTTTTTCCCAGCCATGGACCCCAGGAGAACTTCGGTAGATTGACCGGCCGTTGCAATGCGGTAACAACAAAAATCGCTGTCATAAGCCCGAGCGACGTCAAGCAGTAAGGGCAGGTGGCTTTGAGCTCGAACACGGATACCGAGGTTAGATACAAACTGAAAAGCAAGCCAAAGAGTGAGATCGTCCAGGCCCAGCGCCAGCGATCCGCAGCATTTTTGTTCCAAGCGACGGCAGCGAGCAGTGCGTATGTGAGAAAACCCCAGAAGGAGGTCGGCATACCGAAAAGCGTCGACCAGCGGCTGTTGAGGACAACATCACAGCCAGCGCCCTCGGTGCAGAACGCAACGAGCTTTCCTTGCCATGCTGTGAACGTCAGATAACCGGAAAGAGCCATGCCGATGAGGGCGAGAGCAAATAGTGGCCAGTTCGGCGCTTTCTGTGTAACCGCCGACATTGCTTGTTTGCTCCTTTTGGTATTGGCCATTTTTCTCTCAACCTTTCACTAGCGAGTCGATGTCATTCTTGAGACGGACGAACGCGGCCGATTCTTGGCTGTCGTAATAGCCACGAATACGGGCATCCTTATCAACCAGAACAAAGCGCGGGCTGTGCCCAATGATACCCGTCGGATCGGCGTCGCTTGAAAAACTGGCAACCGCGAGATGGAAGCCCTCTTCCACCAGACGTACGATCCGGTCCCTCTGTCCGGTGAGAAAATACCAGCGCTTGCCATCCGCTTGAAATTTCGTGGCATAACTCGTGAGCACCTGTGGGGTATCACGATCCGGATCGACGGTGAACGAAACCAACTGAAAGTCTGGTTTCGTCGCATATTCTTGCTGCAGCTTTGCCATCATGGCGCTTTGCAAAGGACAGGTATCGGTACAGCTCGTATAAATGAAATCCGCGACCCAGATTTTGCCCCGTAGCTGTTGCAAGGTGACAATACTGCCGTCTCGTTCTGTGAGAGTAAATTCCGGCACCGAGCCATACTGCTTCATGCCGTATGCTGAATCGGTTTGCTCAATGCCGAGGCGCGAATGGGGCGCGAGTTTCAGCCAAAACGCCGTGCCTAGGATCACTCCCAAACCTACGACTGCGATGCCCAGCAACAGAAAGCGAGTTTTCGTACTATCGAACATGCAATGACCAAGCAGCGACGATTCTAACGAGAAAATTTACCTTTGTGTAGAGATATACCGGTGTCGCCGAGTTGCGGATATGAGTGTTCATGGTGCGCAATTATTCCGGTGGAATTTTTTCGACCAGCCTACCATTGGTATAAAGCTCATAACCCTTAATTCCCAATTCATAGCCCTGCGGTGGATGGTCGGAGAAATCTGTGACGACAAGGTCGATGACAAGAAGAGTCTCGCCTTGCGCCGGTACTTCAAATGCAAGCTTGACCGGTCCGACGGTATTCTTTATCGACGTACTGCGGCTGTTTTTTTTGAGGACGGCGGTGATGGTTTTGATTTTGAGATTGAACGCGTCGAAAGCGCCGGCAGCCATCTCGCCGCGAAAAATCCGCGCGGCTTTTTTCCCGGTAAATTGAGTCAAGTCAACCGAATCGGACGAGGCGGCTATTTCCTGCCATCCGGTTTGCCAGAATTTCAGTCCGGCTCTCGGGCTGAGCAAAATTTTGTCTATGACAATTTTAACTTGGCTGAAGTCACCGATCGCTTCCCGGTGGTCCTTGATCTGAAGCTCCAGCACCCCGCGCTTGCTTTCGGCGCCGAGCGCGGGCACCGCATTCAGTCCTAGATGGGCAATGAGTAACAACAGCGCCAAAAACTTCGACAGTCTCATGGATTTTGTGAGAGGCTATTCCCACGCAGCCACTGGATATCGCGCAAAACTTCTGTATCGCGCCACCTATCGCCATAATAATCGATTCGACGATTCCCTTGACGATCTACGAGCGTCGTGAATGTGGTGTGCTGGACTTCCCCGGACTGATTCTTGACGACCTGGACGCCGAAGGCTTTCCAAACTTGGGCGAGCTCCAGCCGGCTGCCGGTAAGAAAAGACCAGGATTTTAAATCCGCTTTGAAACGGCGGGCGTAATCTTTCAAGACCGGCGCGGTGTCGCGCTCGGGGTCGGTGGTGATGCTTAGCAGCCGGTAGTCTTTGATCTTTTTTTCTTCCAAGGCCCGCTGGATCGCTGCGAAATTCGCTGTCAACAGCGGACAGACATCCGGGCAGGTGGTAAAAATGAAGGTGATAAGAATCGGCTGTCCGCGCACATTCGCGAATCGAAAGCGCTTGCCGTCCTGGTCTTTGAGGCTGAAATCCGGCACCGATATTTTTACTTCGCGCCGGCCAATGTTGGCCGGGGATTTCGGCGGAATCGGAATGTGCGACCAAGCCACTGAATAGAGAAAAGCGATAGAGATCAGGGCAAAAGCAAATTGCATACTAATTCTCCACTTTGAATTCATAGATCACATCGAGGCGCTTGGTCCCTTCGGGGAGATCGCCTCGTACCACGTAAGTGCTGTTGTAGACTTGTTCTTCGCCGGGACGAAGGCGTACGGGAAGCAGCAGAGCGCATTGCACAAGCTCCAAATATTGCGCCAGCTCTTTGGGCTCGATCCGATGCACGATTCGGGTGACGATCTCGCGATTTGTACGATTTTTAACCTTGAAGCCGATCGTGAAAACGTCACTGGGACGGGCAACGGTTTCTTTGACAACGGGTTCCGCAAAGATCGCAGTTTCAAAAGGCAGGACCGTCGTGAAACTCACCCTTACTCCGGTTCCCCAGTCGAGGGAAATTCGCCATCGGGAGTCTTCACGCAGTAGAGTAAATTCTTCTTCGCCTTCGATGGTGGGCAATTTTCCTTGACGGTGAAGTTCATTGATCGCTGCAAGAATCTTTTTTTGCTCGGGCGCGGGCAAACTGTTGAGCCGCGATTCGTCCCAATCCAGTAATAAACCTGAAAGCGCGTTGGCATCCGGAAGCTTGAGATTCACCTTGACTCGATTGAGGTCTTGGTCCGGCGCCTCCGATAACGGGCGGATTTCGATCAGCGCAGCAAGTTTTCGCGCGACCTCCAGTGTAAAGCCGGTAAACGGCGGGCGCTCACGCAAGTAGTCGTTCAGAGGCTTTACGCGTTGATCTTCGGTGGCAATAAAGCGATAGGCGCGACGAAAATCGCGGGCATAAAGAAAATGAAGATAGTTCGATAGTGTCTGAATGGGCTGCTCGGGACGCCTGTTGCCCGCAGTCTGAATTGCATAAATGGCCGGCAGAACCAGAACGGCGATTGTCAGCAGAAGCAGAAAGAAATTTTTAGCGGACCGGGGCAATTCTTGCACTCAGAGTGAAATCGGCGGCAATCTTGTCGGGGATCTAACGTGCCTTTGCCGGAATGATCCAGAGGTAAACCGTGCGGCCCTCGACGCGTTCGGCCTTATCAGCCTTCCAATCGCCCATGTCAAAGGAATGTGAGACCACGCGCGAACCCGGCTTCAATTGGCTAAGCAGGTTGGGTTTCAGTTTCAAGTTCACGTCCGGCAAAAGATACATGGTCACCACAGATGCTGGGCTCAGATCGACGGTCAAAATGTCCTGCTGGCGAATCTCCGCCGAGTCCTGCACGCCAGCGGCCCGAATGTTTTCTTGCGATTGCTTGACCAGATCACCGTCGATTTCAAAGCCGACGGCCTTGGCGCCTTTTTTCGCTGCAGCGATGACGATGCGGCCATCGCCGGAGCCTAGATCGTAGACGACATCGCCTTGCTTTACGCCCGCAAGATCGATCATTTTATCGACCACTTCCTGGGGCGAGGGCACGAACGGCACAATTTTTTTCGACTGAAAGGACGAATCCTGCGCGTTAGCTATAGAAAACGGCCCGGCGGAATTGGAACCGGAAAATTGCGCCACGACGATAACTGCCCAAAACAGCGCGACGGCAGCGCGGCTAAAATGTTTCATCTTTTCTGATCTCATAGTGCTAGACGAAGCTCGTCACTTTCTTTGAGGATAATTAAGCACAGAAAGTTTGTAGCCGCCAGACAAGCATTTCATGTATTGCACAATGCTTCATTTAAGGGGACGGAAATCGTAGGTTAAGCTCAGCTCGCGGATGCCGTCGGGAAGACTGCCGCGCAGCATGTAGGTACCTGAGAATTCCTGCTCTTTTTCCGCTGGCAGAGTTACCGGCAAGAGAAAACCGCATTGGACGAAGTCAAGGTAATCCGCGACTACAGTGGGCTCGACTAAGTGTCCGATCCGCAGTGTGACGGGTTGCTTGGCGCGGTTCTTGATTTTCAGAACAATCTCGAACAAATCACCGGGCTGCAGAACGACTTCATTTTTTGAAAGGCCGATGTTCAAATTGCTAGATTTCGACAAGTCCAATTTGAGCGGAATTTTGATGCCAGCGGCCCAATTCAAAAAAATGCGCCATCCCGCCGCCTCTTTTACAAGGTCAAAGCTTTCGTCGCCCTGGCTCATTTCAAAGGAACGTTCGCGGCCGCGTTTATCGAGCAACTCGATCAATTGTTTGCGGTCAGAGGCGGGCAAGCTGTTCATTCGATAGGCGTCCCAGTTGAATAAGAGCGGCGCGATTTTTTGCGGGTCCGGGACGCGGTATTTGATTGTAATGCGCTGGCCGCGCGCCAATTCCTGGGCGTTCAATGTCTCGGCTTCGATAAATTCGCTGAGCTTGCGCGCAGCTTCAAGTAAAAAGCCGGCGTACGGGCCGCGCTGTTGGATGTAACGATTCACATCCCGCACTTTACGGTCTTCGGCGGAGATCAACTGATAGGCGGCGCCGAAGTCGCGCGCATAGGTGGCCCGCAGGTAAGCGCGAATAACCGATAGCGGCGATTGCTGATTGCCGGAGGGCTCGTCGGCATTGAGACTTCCGGGTACTAAGAGCGCCAATGACATAACACCACAAACGAAGCGCAGCGGCCTCAGCCACCTTCCATGTGACTCACTATCTGACATTCGAATAACCGGGATTTCCTTTACGCGACTGAAAAGTTGGTTTCCTGTCCGTAGCGGGCTGAAGGGCAAATTCGTAGGTGATCAATAGTCGCGTCTGGGGCGCAAGCTCGCCTCCTAAGATATAGGAGCTGGAGATTTCCCGAGTTTCGCCGGGTCGAAGCTGTATCGGCAGGAGAGAACCGCAGGCTATCATCTCCAAGTTTTCCGCCAGACGGCGCGGTTCGACGATATGATTAAGCGTTGCGACGATCGTGTGGTGACTGTTGTTTCTAACCGTGAAGTCGATTTGAAACGGTTCGTTGTTCGCCACCAGAAAATCATTGCGTAGGAAATCGACTTCGAGCTCCCCTGAGCCAGGTTTGATCGTGTTAAAAACGACCCGCGACCGCGATCGCCAATCAAGAAAGATCCTCCAGCCGTCCTTCTGCCGTACAAGATCAAAGCTCTCATAGCCTTGCAGCGTAATCATCTTGCCCGATTTGCCGAGATTTTCCAGACGCGCGAGTATTTGCCGCTGATCGCCCTCGGACAACGCATTTACTTTTGTCGCATTCCAATCAAAGAGCTGAGCGGAAATTTCATCGCCGGTGGGGACCCGATAGCCGAGGTCGAAATGGGCCTTGTCAGACCCGACTCTTTTCTGGATTGGCCAGATGGTCATGCCGGCGACGAGCCGCTTCGAGATTTCGAGAGCAAAACCATGGAGATTTTCTTGAGATCGAAGATAGCTGGCTTTGTCTCTCACGCTTTGATCAGTGTCGGAGATATAGCTATAGGCCATCGCGAAATCGCGCGCTTGAGTTGCTTTCAGGTATGACGCGGCTATCTGAAAGGCATGCTTCTGGGAGCCGTTTGGCACTGCGGATACGCAATGAACGCTAGCCACGCCGAACCAGAGCACAACTGCTGTCAACAGGATGACTTTGCTGCGCGCAAACGAGCGTGTGTTCATTGCACAGTTGGAAACTTTCGCCGCCGTTCCGGCGCTTTTAGGCGCTCGCAGCACTTATATGTAGACGACGCGACACCCGAGCTGCACACGCGACAATGACATCGATGCGACATAAAGCTAGTTCTCTTCGTTTCTGAACAATGAAATCTGCGGCCGTAGAGCCGTTATTTGGTGCTGCTGAACGTGACTTTATCCGTGGCGTTGAGCTCGGTGTTGTGATCGCCCGTGGCCACCCGCAGCTCGAGCGTATGAGTTCCGGGCTTTAGCCCATTGAGGGTTCCCTTTGATCCCTTGAACATGCCGGCCATCTCGCCGTCAACGTAAGCATGTACGTGCTCGCCGATCTTGCCTTTCGTGAGTTTGAACTCGAGCGGTACGGAATCTCCTTTGATGATCTGTCCGGCTTTCGGCGAGACAATCTTGACGCTGGCGCCCTGCGCTGGCTTAAGCGCGGATTTCGGAGGCATTTTATCTGAGTGCGACATCGGCATATCCATGCTTTTCATTTGGTCGTTGCCCTCCTGGGCAGCCGGAGCAACGCCGGCGACAATAAAAACAAGCGCAACCATGACAGCTATAGCTGAAGTTTTCATAATATAAACTCTCCTCCTTCTATTTGACGTTAAATTCGACGCGATCCGTTGCGTCCAGCTCGGTCTGATGATCTTCGGCGACGACGCGCAGCTCTAGGGTGTGCCGACCCGGCGCTATTCCATTGAGGGTTCCCTGTTTGCTCTCAAACATACCCATCAACTCGCCGTCGATATAAGCGTGCACGTGGGTGCCACGTTTGCCTGTGTTCAAGGCGAATTTCAACGGGACCTTGTCCCCGGCGAATGCTTGTTCGGGGACCGGCGATAATATTTTTACACTAGCGCCTTCGGCGGGCGCGAGCTTTGCCGCCGGAGCCGTACTCACGGCGCTTTTTGTAGCAGCGGCCTGATGCAAAGCGTGAACCCCGGGCGGCAGTACGGTGAGCAAACCGGTGACGCTCAAGATCGATAAACCGAGAAGACTTTCCGTCCCGATTCTCTTAAGCGCGCGTTGACTGACGTGGCACAGAGGAACGTTCGTGATCGCTATCCTGCTCAATTGCGGTTTAGTAGACAGGAAATTAAGTGCTCCAAAGGCGAGCATGGCAAGGAAGATCGCGAGCTTCAGCACCAATACATTGCCATATTGCGTGTTGAGTAAATTGTTGATGCTGCCCACGTGTATCCAACTCTGGTAGGCGCCGGTGGCAGAGAGGAAAAAGACGCTACCTAGGGCCAGGTGGGAAAAGCGATTTACAATATGAGCCACCAATGCTGGGGATAAATCGCTATTACGATAATACAAATAAAAGATCCGCCATAGCGCGACCAATCCGCCCGCCCAAAGCGCGGTGGCGATCAAATGCGTCGCATCGGCAATGACGGCGATGACGGTATCGTCGCGCACTGCGGCTGCATGACTCGTGAGACTGCGCGCGCTCACCAATGGAAGCGTCAAAATGATCATGAGCCAAAATATCTTGCGGCTGACGTGTTTTTTCCGCAGCGTCCACATTCCCAAAAACAACGCAAAGCCATAAAGCTCGCGCACAAGCCAAATCTTGCCGCTCTGGGTCATCGTCAGATAACGCCAAAGGATTTCGGCTGATGGCAAGCCGCGTTGGAGCTTGCCTCCTTGGACGAGCAAAGCGAGGAATGCCGCGAAAAGAAACAGAACCAATGAAGCCCTCGCCCAATCGAATAGCGACATACGCAGCGTTGCCGCTTGACCTTCCGGCAATAAAAACCCTGCGGCAACAAGTTGCCCGACGAGCAAAGCAAGCGCGATGTAACTGATAGCCGAGGTTGTTGCTTCTAACGCCAGCATTTTATTCTTACTTCGTCGGGGCAGCGAATACGAAATGCAACACACCGTCCGTGATATGAGTGTCGACCGACAGGACCTGCCATTCGACGCTGTAATTTCCCGGTTGGAGCGGCTTCAAGTCGATCGCGACCGTATCGCCTGCGAGTTGGCGCAACTTTCCCTGGCTCACGACTTCCGCTTTGGCACTTTTAACGGTGATCTGGCTGAAGGCAAGCTCGACGCCCTCCGTAAACTGAATGCGCACCTCGCGTGGCGACTCTTTGATGGTCGCGCCGTCGTTCGGGATAGATACTGCGGGATAAGCATGTGCCCAGGCGCGCGACCCGAATTGCCTCAGCGAGAGCGACAGCAGTAGCGCTGCGCTAAGGGCGATTGAAAACTTGAAATACATAGGTTGACTCATAACTGGATTTATCTTTCTCACCGTCAGCTCGGGTGATCTCTTCGTCGATTTTCACCCGCGCGAGATAGGAGTCCGCGGGACCGACAATAAACGTCACTCTGCCTTTTTCGTCAGTCGGGCGGTCTTGCACCGAAGCCGGACCGTCGATGCGGCGCACGAGGGTAACGGTTTGGCCTGGCGCTGTTTTCCCGTGATGACGCAATTCGAGAGTCACTTTGCCTCCGGCAAGAATGGCTAAAGGATTCGTCACGGGGATAAATTCCACCGCATCGTCCCCTGCAATTGGACTGTCGAAGCCTTTCAGATTTATTGCGGCAGAGACTGTGGGCACACTGAATGCGGCGAAAGTTGTTTTGGCAATTCGCACGGTTTCCAGTTTCGGGCCGTTGCCTTGTTGAAGGGTCCGTGCCTGTCGCGCCACTGCTTGGTACAGCCCTTCATGCTCCGGCACAAAAGAGGCAAGGTAATAACCCTTCGGACCTTTGGGACCGACCGTCTCGGCATCTTCACCGAAGTCGATCAAGCGCTCCGTCAAAGATTTGTGTTTACCTTTGGGATCGATAACCAACAGAGTCGTATACTTCTGATCCCATTTTCCGGCGATCCGGTAGCTCTTATGTTCGTTGGAATGATTGCCTTGAATCAGTGCGATCGTTGCGCTTTGGTTTTTTTCTACAATACTCGGTGTTATTTCGACCCAGCCATCGTGGGCGAACGCCGCGCACGGTATGGTCAAACCGCCGAGTAGGCAAAGAATTGTTTTTACTTGGCGCAAAAATTTCATCGTTCTCCTCTCTTACGGTGAGCTGAAAGAATGACATTTAAATGCCTGATAAGTCATTTTGTTTTCGCCGCGATTTCGAATGTGAAATCGCCTTCTGTGACATGGGTGTCCGTCGTAAGGGCTTTCCAGTAGACCCTACCGAGGGCGAAATCGGGAGTCAGACGCTTCGAGAACTCAAAGCCGACACTGGTTTCTCTTCCGTTATTGTTTTTGCTTCCCCGCTCGACCTTCAGGAGATCCATTTCGTCGGACGCGAAGGGGTCGTCTACAACGAGGCTCGTGGGGATAAATCTTTTCCCAATGATACCGTGCGCGTGGCTTTGCTTGCTAAGTAAAGAGATGCTGAAAAGCACACCAAGAATCACAATCCAATAGTGCTTCGTAAACTCCTCCCTAAAATGTACGACGGCGCACGATATTGGTCAGGAATTTAAACCGACCAATGGCGCGTAAAAAAAGCTGCGATGCTGGAATCAGTCAGGCGACAGGAGGAGCGCGGATCTGAAATCCGGTAGGGACAAAATTGAGACCGCTGTCGGTCGCATGGAAGACAGTGAGAGCCTGGATAAAAACCGGGAGTGAAGCCGGAGTAATTTGCCAAGCCAAGCCGAGGTGGCACCGGCTGGCGGAAACTTGGAAAGCGCAGTTGGAGTCATTTTCTTTACTCGTACCGGAGTGCTTATGATCACCGTCCGGATGATGCGCTTGGGGAAACTGCTCGAAAAAATGATGCACTCGATGGGGCGCGGAATAGATCAAGAAAAATAGAAAGCAGGACGCCCAGAGCGCCGCTGCACTGCGCGTCGTGAATAGCCGAGAAGGATGAGGAACAGATTTCATTCCAAGCCAACGAATACGCGATTCTATACACACCCGAAGAAACGATCAAGGCGTTCTTTGCTCGCGCCACCTCGACTCAAAGGGGGGCAAGGCGCGGGGTTTTGCGCGGCGCGCAAGCAAGGTTAATTCCAGCAAAATAAACAGCGCTGCCGAAGTCAGCACGATGGTTGCGGCGGACGAAATGTCGAGAGAAAAGCTCAAAACCATTCCCACGGCGCCACAAAACGCGCCAATCAGTGGAGAGACAATCAGCAGGGTTTGAAAGCGTTGGGTCATGTATCGCGCGATGACCGGCGGAATGACCATGGCCGCCGCGACCAAGGTTACGCCCAGGATTTGCGTAGACGCTAAAACGGTCACAGCCAACAGAGTGATAAAAAGTAAATCGATTTTGCCTGTGGCTATTCCGTAAGCGGAAGCGACTTCCGGGTCGAAGGTGGCAAACAACAACGGTCGCCGAATCAGATAAAGCACAGCGAAGACGATCAACGAGATTACTAAAACAATTCCGAGGTTGAGGGGTGTGATGCCGAGAATGTTGCCGAAGAGCGCCGCTTCGATATTGCGGGTGAAACTCCGGTGGGTGGAAATGATCGCGACCCCAAGCGCGAAGCTCGAGGTTGTCACCACGCCAATGGCCGCATCGGCGCCGACCCAGCGTCGGCGGCTGATGCCGTGGATCAAAAACCCCGACAGCAACGCCCAGAGTCCGCCGCCGATAAAAAAATTCACGTCCCAGACGTAGCTCAGCACGGCACCGCCAAAGATCGCGTGCGACAGGCCGTGGCCGATGTAGCTCATGCGCCGCAAAACGACATATACGCCGATAAAGCCGCAGAGCGCGCCGATGACGAGGGCGGCAACGAAACCGTTACGGAAAAATTCATATTCGAAGGGAGCTAATATCGACATAAACGTTCAAATCGTTAAAAAAGTTCAAACGGTTCAAGCCGCTGGCGGACGTTTTGAACGGCTGTAACGGTTTGAACCCGTTCTAGCTATATGTGCGGCGCGTGCGGGCGCTCGCCGATCATCACCATGCCGTCGTGATGGAATACGACCAGCTCGCCGCTGTAGGCTTCTCGGAGCACTCTAGCGTTGAAGATTTCGTTGGGACGGCCCTCGGCGATCAACCGATGATTGATGCAAACCGCCCAGGGCAGATGCGCGGCTACCCAGTTCAAATCGTGCGCGGTCAGAACGATGGCGACGCCCTGATGATTGATTTCGTGGAGAAAATGAATGACATCATCACGCGAACGAATATCGAGACCGGAAGCCGGCTCGTCGAGCAGTATGAGCTCGGGGTCGCCGAGCAGCGCGCGGCCGATGAAGACCGCCTGTTGCTGCCCGCCCGAGAGCTCCCGAATATGACGTTTGCCCAGCCCGGCCAAATTCAGCCGCTCCAAGATGTTTTCGAGCTTCTTTCTCTCCTTTTCACCAATGCCGCCGAACCAGCGATTTTTGACGTAAAACCCCATCGTGATCACTTCCTCGACGGTGATCGGGAAATTCCAATCGATGGTTTCGAGCTGCGGTACGTAGCCGATGCGATCGAGCGACGAGCGCGTGAGCGGATAACCGCGCAGGAGAATTTTCCCTGCCGAAGCTGGTACCATGCCGAGAATCGTTCGTAACAGCGTGGTTTTCCCCCCGCCGTTGGGGCCGACGATTGCCATGAATTGGCCGGGCCAAATTTTCAGCGATACGTGTTCCAGCGCTACAGTCGTTCCATAGAGGCTACTGACGTGCGCTAGATCGACGAGCGGTACGCCCGTGGCCTTGTGCCATAAGCGCTCTTCGGCGTCCGAAGGGTGCAGGCTGTGCGGGTCGCCGGGTCGATGATCGTGCGGATTGGCCATAATAGTTGCGACGATCAGGACTAAGGCAAAGTGGTTTTACGCCGATAGTCGGCGTGCGCACCAGCCACGGGCGCGGGATCGACGGTTTTGAGCGACTCGCTGGAGCCGCCGAGCGCTTCGAACATGATCGTCACATTATCGAGCATCATGCCGATATAAGAATGGCGCGGCTCGCCCGGCTTAGCGGGGAGTTCATCGTCGCGCAGCTTGTCTATATATCGGCTCTTCGCTTCACGCGCGATCTGCTCCAGCACCGGGCTTGGGAACACCTCGGAGCCAAACACGGCAGGAACTTTTTCCCTGCGAATCTGATCGATGAGCCGCATAACCTCCCTGGGGCTGGGATCGGTGAAATCGGAAGGTTGCACCGCACCGATCACCCGAAAACCGTAGCGCCGCGCAAAGTAAGGCCAGGAGTCGTGATAGGTTAACAGCCGGCGGTTGTTGGGCGGGATTGTCTGGGTTGCCGCTTGGATCGCCTGATCGAGCGCTTCGGCCTTTTGTATAAATTGTGCCGCGTTGTGCTCGTAGGCATCTCGATTTTTCGGGTCGAGCCGGACCACTTCATCGCGCACAAGAGCCGCGTAGCGGATCGCGTACTGTGGATTCAACCACAGGTGCGGATTGGGATGACCCTGCTCCTTGGGAAAGCTGAAGTCGAAAATGTATTCGTCTTTATTAATCGTCTTGTCGCCGAGACTGTAAATCGCTGCGCCTTGGCGCAAGTTAGCCTGAGCCAGTTTTTGCGTCGGCGTTTCAAGATCGAGGCCGTTGAAGATGATCAGGTCAGCGCTGCTCAGGAGTTTGCTGTCCGATGGAATGGGCTCGAAGGTATGCGAGTTGATTCCTTCGGGAATAATGCCGGCTACGTCGGCTTTGTCCCCGACGACGTTTTCCACGATGCTGGTGATCGGCGCAACCGTGGTGACGATTTTTAGCTTTGCCGGGTCGTCGCGAGCAGGGCTCGACGGCTTTTCGCGGCAGCCCCCGAGCGCCACCAGCCAGAAGAAAACGAAAAAAAGTATCCACAGCCTGCGCATCATTTACTTGTCCCTAAAACCGCCAAAGACCGCACGATTTTCTCCGCGCCAGAAGATTTTCACCCGCGTGAACCCGGCATCGCGCAGCCATGCCATCTGATCCTCCCAGGGCGGACGAGGGCGATCAAAATTGAGGAAACAGCCGCCTGATTCCACCAGCGGATAGATATCGTGATAGATCGCCTCGATCAGTTTCGGCGCGCGCACATTGTGGATGGCGATGGACGAAACCACCGCCGCGAAGGAACCTTGGAGACGATGCTGCCAGCCTTTTTGAGCGAAATCGCAGAGGACATATTCGAATCGACCGGCGAATTTCGTCATCCGCTCGCTACCGAGTTTTGCCATTTCCTGAGATCCATCCTGACACACGGCAGTGGCACGAGGAAATCGATCTAGAAGAAAACCGGTGAGCGCGCCGTAACCCGCGCCAAGATCCAAAATGCGAATCGGCGCATTTCTCTCGAAGGGAATCGTATCGGCAAGCACGCGAAAGGCTGCCTCGCGGTCCTTTTCCTTCGGGTCCTGACCTGCCGCCCATTTCGAGACATATTCTCGCGAATCCCACTGATGATGATCGTGACTATGGGAAGGATTGGATGCGTTTGCCATCTGAGTTCTCCTCTCGTTTTACCTCTGTAATCGAAATCGATAAATATAATTAAACTCTGCTGCAACGTTTTGTCCGTCTTTTTGCGCCGGTTCGAAGCGCGACTGCTTGACCGCTTTCAGAGCTTCTTGGTCAAACTCAGGGCCGCTGCTTCCGACGATCTCGGCTCGGCTGACATTGCCTTCGGAATCGACGATGATTTTTAACGTCACGTCGCCTTGCATTCCCATTTTGAGCGCCAATGGCGGATAAACTGGGCGTACGCTTTGAATCGGTTTAGCTAGGCGGTTGGTGCGTAGTGGGGCAGTCTGAACCGGCGGTCCAGGTGTCCCGCTGCCGCGGCCAAGACCTGCGACGGCGTTGCCGCCTCCACCGCCGCTTCCAGGACCCGACACGAGTCCGGTCTCGCTCTCGGGAGAAAACGCGCTCGTACCTGCCGGGGCGCCGCCGTTTGTTTCAGCTCCGTTCTCGGGCTCGGGCGGCTGAATCGGCTGCGCAGGCACTTTGCTCTCGGCGGGTTTTATCGGTTCGTCCTTGGGCTTCGCCGGCGCCGGCGACGGTCGGACGGGAGCTGGCCGCTTGACCGGCAGTTGCGGCTCGGTTTTTCTTTTTTCGATCGGCCGGGAAAGGTCGCGCGGTGCTGTTTGTTCCTGCTGTTGTTGCGGGGATTCCAGTAGTATTACCGGGATCGAATTCGGCACGGACAGCGTCGTTCGGTGACTCAGCGCCGCGACGAGCACGAGGGCGGTGAGGTGAATCGCAATGGACGCGGCCAGCGATGGCGCAAAAAAATCTGCATACAAACCATTTGCGCGTGCTTTGCCGATCGATTGAATTTGAAACGGACTGTTCATAAACACGCGATCAAGCCAGCCGCCGGTTTTTTATCGGCGTCCGCAGAAGGACCAACAAGCTCATGGCGAGCAGATACGAAGTCGAGATCACGGTGAACGCGGGCCCGAACCCGTAATGGGTCATCACTCCGCCCGTGATCACCGTCCAAAACGGAATCGAGACAAATCCGATGAAATAGTAGAGACTAAACGCGGCATCGAAAAGCTCCTCGCCGACAAGATCGGCGAGGAGCGCCTGGGTCAAGGTTTGCCGCGAAGTTACGGCGGCGCCGTAAATCACCAGATTGAAGAATAATCCGGCGGAAATACCTTTTTGCCAAGCGAGCCAGAGCGTGCACAACGCAGACATCAAAAGCGAGGCTTGGATCACGAGCTTGCGGTCGAAACGATCGGAAATCCAACCCCAAATAAATGGGCCGATCAAGCTGCCCACTTGGATGAAGGTAAATAAAAATGCGCCGTAGGTAAGGCTCAAATTAAAATCGCGGACAAAATGCGGAATGATATAGACTTCGTTGATGTCCTGTCCGCGTCCCGCGGCGCCGGCCATAAAGACCAGCGATACGAGCAGAATAT
>DATBEY010000259.1:0-4062 GCA_036558765.1 Binatia bacterium
GTTTCCGTCTGCGCCCAGATCTTCAGCAGCTCTTCCTGCAACTGTTCCCGCGTCTGCGCATCCACGGCGCCGAAGGGCTCGTCCATCAACAAGATCTCGGGTTTTTTCGAGAGAGCGCGCGCGATACCGACGCGCTGCTGCATGCCACCGGAAATTTGATGGGGGTAATAGTTTTCGAAACCTTTGAGGCCGACCAACTCCAGATACTTGTCGGCGCGGGCGCGTCTTTCCTCCCGCGGCACACCGTCGATCTCCAGGCCGAACTCGACATTGCTCACCACCGTGCGCCAGGGTAATAGCCCGAACTGTTGAAACACCATGCAGCGGTCGCGGCCCGGCGAATTGACGACTTGCGAATTGACCAGCACCTCGCCACGATCCGCAACTAACAGACCGGCGATGATCCGAATCAATGTGGTTTTGCCGCAGCCGCTGGGCCCGAGTAGTGAAACGAATTCATTCTTACGAATAGCGAGGGAAATGTTATAGAGCGCGACCAGGCCGGGCTTGCGCGGATCGTTCTGCTCAAAAAAGATTTTAGAGAGGCGCCGCACCTCCAGCATTCATCAAACCTGCCGACCGCTGGCTATTCGCAATCTGGAAGCGCTTATTTTCGGCCGCCCAATTCCTTGACCGCGCGGTCGACGAACCGCCGGTCGAAAAACTGCGCATAGGGCACCGGGGTTTCGAGATAGCCGACCTTTTTGAGGAAGTCCACCGTGAAGTTATACGACGCTTCCGAAATATCGCCGTTCACACCCCACAGACGGGGATCAGCGAGCTCATAGGTTTTCGTCAAGACCTCAACTGATTCGTCCGGAAGAATTTTTTTGGCGACCTCGACGGTACCCGCCTTATTCGCCACAATCCAGCGATTGGCCTCGATAATCGCTTTGGTAAGTTTGTAGAGCGTATCGGCGTTCTTCTGAATGTAATCATCCTTGGCCATGCCAAATTCGTAAGGAATTTCCGGAACGACCTTAGGCACGTTGACCAGATCAATGATGTCGGGATAGCTGGCGAGCTTGGCCACCTCGGTATTGGTCACGACTGTAGAATCGACCTTGCCAGCGATCAGCGCTTTGAAGCGGTCCGCCGGCGATCCCACCGCAACATATTTGAATTTTTCCGGATCAAGGCCGCTGCGTTCGATGACGATGCGCGGAATATGATAAGAGATCGCTCCGATACCTGATACGGCGACGCTTTTTCCGACCAGCGCTTGAAGCGTTGTGCCTGCTTCCTTTCGCGCAACGAAATGGTAGGGCGTTGTCGGATTCGCCACCACCCATAATTTGATCGGCGCCTTTTTCGCCGCGCTGACGATGCCCTCCGTCGCACCCATGTTGATGGATACGTCGATATCACCGGACAGGAGCGCCTTCACATGAGTCGCGTCGCCGCGAAACTCGACGACTTCAGCGTCAACGCCATTTTTTTTAAAGAAACCTTTTTCAATTGCGACATACGGCGTGATCGACTCCAAGGAGGGCGGACTCAACGATGATCCCATTTTAATCTTCGCGCTCTGCGCATCTCCCATCGAAGGCCAGAGCAACAGTCCGAAACCAAGTGCGGTCCAGCGCAATTTCCAATTCATTTTTCTATCTCCTGTAGTCGTTTTTCGCCGAATTTCGCTGCCAGTCATTCAGGAAATGGAGAATGTCACCCATAGCACGACCCTGGGATAACGTCCACACGGGCAGGCCGCCTCAGCTACTTAAAGCGCTCGTTACTTACTATTTTGGATGGAACGAGAAGTCGTTGCAAATTTCCACCGCTCGGCATTGGGGCGAGCGCCGGGTCGTCAGTTCCCAACCTCGGGTTTTACGACAACAACAACTCCAAATCTTCTCGGGTCAGATTTCGTATCACGCTGTTATCGGCGCTGATAATCGCGTCCGCTAAATCGCGCTTGGCCTTTTGCAGCTCAAGCACCTTTTCTTCCACGGTGTCGCGAGCGATCAGCCGGTAAGCAAAGACCTGACGGGTTTGCCCGATGCGGTGCGCGCGATCGATCGCTTGCGCTTCCACGGCCGGATTCCACCACGGGTCAAGTAGGTAAACATACTCCGCCGCGTGCAAGTTGAGTCCCACGCCACCCGCCTTGAGGCTGATAAGAAAAAGTTTGGTATTCGGATCTTTTTGAAACTGCTCGACGCGTGCTTCCCGATCGCGGGTCCGGCCGTCGAGATAAGCGTAAGGAATTTCTGCCGCATCGAGGCGGGCGCGGACAATCGCGAGCAGACTCGTGAATTGGGAAAATACCAAAACCTTGTGATTTTCTTCCAGCACCTGATCGAGCTGCGCCAACAAAGTATCGAGCTTGGCGCTCCCCTTTTCAATCCTTCGCTTATCGACCAGTCCGGGATGGCACGCCACCTGGCGCAGGCGCAACAGCGCTTCGAGGACTTGCAGCTTGAATTGGCCTGGAGCGCCGGACGGATCTCGTTTCAGTAAGCGCGACCGGTAATAGTCGCGGAGCTCGTTATAAAGCTTCCTGTCATCCGATTCGAGATCGCAGTACAGGGTCTGTTCGGTTTTTTCCGGCAGCTCCGTTGCCACCTGGCTCTTGGTGCGGCGCAAAATGAAAGGCCGAAAGGCTTTTCGCAGAAACGCGCGCGTCTCCTCGTCCGAGCTACGACCGGCATTGGCCATGATCGAAACGCTGCCGAGCATGCCGGGATTGAGGAACTCGAAAAGGCTCCACAGCTCGCCGAGATGATTTTCCACCGGTGTGCCGCTCATCGCGAGGCGATGATCAGCGCGGAGGAGGCGCACGGCTTTGGCGGACAGTGTGCCCGAATTTTTGATCGCCTGAGCCTCGTCCAGGATACAGTAATCGAAGTGCTGATCTTTGAACTGCAGTGCGTCGCGCCGTAAAGTTCCGTAGGTGGTGAGCACGACATCGTAATTGGCGAAGTGATCGCCGGGCTTGAGCCGCGTTGCTCCGGTGTGATCGAGAATGAGCAGCTTGGGAGCGAACGCTGAAGCTTCCTTTTTCCAATGAAACACCAGCGAGCGCGGCACCACCACGAGCGACGGCAGATTTTCTTTTCCGTTCGGGCGCTGCTCGCGGCGCGCTTCCAGCAACGCGAGCACTTGAATGGTTTTGCCCAGTCCCATGTCGTCGGCGAGACAACCGCCAAAACCAAACCGCTCAAGGAAGAGTAACCAGCCCAAGCCCTCGGATTGATAGGCGCGGAGCTTGCCGGTGAAACTCGGCGGCGGCTCGGCCGCAGCAATTCCGGAAAAATCCCGAAGCTCTTGACGGAAACGCGCAAAAACTGCATCCACCGAAACCGCAGGCTCGCCCGCGAGCAGCGCATCGAGCAAGCCCGCTTGCGGCCGCGTAAACCGCAGGTGCTTGTCCTGCAGATCGCCAAGGCCGGCAAGTAAGCCGTATTTTTTCATCCACTCCTCGGGCAAAACCCCAAGGGAGCCGTCATCGAGCTTGACCATCGATTCGCCTTGCTGAATTGCGCGCAGCAACTGCGGCAGAGATATTTTGGCTTCTCCGAAAATTGCGCTTCCGTCGAGTTCGAACCAATCAACGCCTGATTTGACTTCGATTTTGAGCTTTTCAGCCGTACGATAGAGCTTTCCCTCCGCCTCAATCTCCCAACCTTCTTGCGTCAGACTCCGTACGACTTTGGGCAATTGATCGGCATAGAGCTCGGCATTCGCATCGCCATTATTATTGATCGTCCGAAAGCCGATTTGGATCATGCGACGGCGCGCGGCAGATTCGAAAGCAAGATCCCGCCGAATCAGCCGCCGGCGCTCCTGATCGTAGACATTGCCCGGTGTATTGTGGAAAACGTTTTGACCTTCGTAATCGAAACCCAACTTGCCGAGCAGCCGAGGATGGCGAAAGGGATGGCGTGGCCCTGGCTTGATGAGCAATTTCGGCTTTGGCCGCAGTGCAATTTCCTCAAATCGGAGTTCTTCTGGCAATTCGAGACGAGGGTAATGAGCAAACCGCAAAATTTCCGCCAGGAACGCTTCGCTGTCCTGCTTGGGAATCGACAACTCGCCTTTCTGACGCAACAGTGCAATCCA
>DATBEY010000260.1:0-13693 GCA_036558765.1 Binatia bacterium
AAAAAAACCGCGAGTCCGGAGTAACGTTAAACGGCGACTCTGTAAAGCCAAAATGCTCGTTATACATGGTTTCAGCAAGTGTTGCAGGCGCCCGACGTCTGCCCACTGACTCTTATATTAGAATCTACAGCTCAGGTATCAATAGCTCAGATCGTTTTGCGCGCACAAGATTGCGCGCTAATGATAAGGCTCAAAAAACGCGTCCTCTTTATGGACATAGCCGCGAATCGCCTCGTTATCGAGCGACCGCACACGAAAATAGTCGCCCGTCCGCCCAACTACTTGAATGCGTGTGCCCGGACGCAAGGTGGCACTGACCTCCGCCTTGGACGCCGGCTTTTCTCGAACGTAAGAGTTCCCGACGACGGCGAAACCCGACGCAGAAACTTCCGTTCGGCGTGCTGCTGGATTTCGACGCTCGAGCGCGGGTCGCTTGGTTTCCAGGGGCAAGCGATCGCGTCCTACAGAACCGTTGACCGGCCGGCCGGAACCGGCTGGCTTCCCTCGAACAGTTTCAGTTTTTGCTTCTCCGGAGCGACCGTATGCCTTCCGCCGCTCAAGGTCGGTATAGCTTGGCTCGATTTGATTCAGTGGAGTTTCCCATGATGCGCCTCGCCCAAGCACGCGATAAAAGTCCCGCGAGACCTCCTGGATAGAATTGATGCTATCGGCGGTCGCGGAGACAGTGCCACTGTGCGTTCGCGCTAAATACATGCTAGCGAAAATGACCAAACCGACGCTTGCGGCTGCCGCCGATAACTCGATCCAAGACCTTTTACGAAAGCGCTTAGTGAGCATCCAGAGGGAATGCAGCTCGGCGGCAATGGCTGACCCGCGCGACCCCGGGTTATAGGCAGCCAAATGTAGCGACGCATCGCTTGACTCCCGCTCGAATTTATCGGCACCCTGCGCTTTCTGCGCTGGCGCGACGATATTCGCCGGTGTATCTGGCGCTTGCAGCAGCGGCGGATTTCGTAATTCGGAACCGCTTGCCTCTAGGTGTAAATCATCCGCAATCTCGTCGATCGTGTCCGCGCCGATCTTTTCCATGCTGGTAGCGCACGCGATCAAAAGCGCGTGATCGCAAACAACGTTGATCAACCGCGGAATTCCTTGCGAAACATAAGCGATCCGTTGGACCGCCGCACGCTGAAAAATTGATCTTTCGGAAGAGCCCGCCATGCGAAGCCTGAAATCGATATATGGCCCGATTTCCTCTTCGCCAAGAGGCTCCAGACGGGAGCGCAAAGTTACCCGTTGCCTCAGTTGATCCAACCTCGGCTGCTCGAGCCTTGACTCGAACTCCGGTTGCCCGGCTAGCACCAATTGCAGCAGCTTGTCGCCCGCGTACTCGAGATCGGAAACCAGCCTCAACTCTTCGAGAACTTCATCTTGGATATCCTGGCATTCGTCGAGCAGCAGTGCGACCCGGTGATCGTGACTATATTGATCGAGTAAATAATCTCTGAACTGCTGCATCAAAGAAACACGGTCCGCGCTCAAGTGGCTCACGCCGAAAGCCTCGAGAGCGCATTGCAACAATTCAACAAACGTCAAATGTGGATCGAGAATGCACGCTGCGCGGACAGGCTGCGCCGCTTTTTCCATGAATAGTTTGATGAGAGTGGTTTTGCCCGTTCCGGCCGCGCCGGTGATCAGTACAATGCCCTTGCGGTTCTCCACGCCGTAGCAGAGCGTTGCAAAAGCCTCCTGGCACGACGGATGACTATATAAAAATCGCGGGTCTGGAGTGAGGTTGAAAGGAAGCTCGCGTAACCTGAAATGCTTTTCGTACATGGTGTCGAGCCTCCTGGACAAAGCGCGTGACCCAATTTCTCATCCGGTGCGCAGCGGAACTACGCTGGACCTGATTTCGGCGCAGGGACTGTGCGTTCGCGCGGAGGCGCAGCTGGTTTTTCTCCGAGGGATTTTTCTCCGAAAGGTTTTTCTTTGAAGACTTTTTTGTCCAAGCCGTAGGTTCGCATTTTTCGGGAGAGTGTTCGCACCCCGATGCGGCAGCTTTGGGCGGTCAGGCTGATGTTGCCGCCGAGATCTTCGAGCTTTTGCGATAAGTAATATTTTTCTTTCTCTCTCAGCCACTGCCGAAGCGACGATGCAGCAATCTTGCTTTTTTCGGCGCTGGCATCCTCCACGCTTTCCGGAAGCTTTACGTCTTCGATGACTCGCCCCGTCGCGAGCAGAATCGCGCACTCCAGTATATTATGTAATTCTCTCACATTACCGGGCCATGAATAGCGCATGAGCTGGGCTAATACTTTGTCGGCCACAGCGGCGATCCGTTTGCTTTTCGCCACCGGATGATAACGCAGGAAATTCTCGATCAGGTGGGGAATATCGATGGCCCGTTCGCGTAGCGGTGCGAGCTCGATCGCTACGGCGCTCAGTCGCGATAGCAATTCATCGCGCAGCATTCGGCCCGGCGCTCTCTCCTTTAGGGAGACTTTAGTTGCCGCTATGATGCGCACATCGACGTGCACGGCTTGGCTCGTGCCCAATCGGGAAATTTTTCTGTGATCGATGACCTCGAGCAAACTTTTCTGCAGCATCAACGAGAGGACTTCTATTTCGTCGAGAAACAACGTGCCACCGTGGGCCTGTGCGATCTTGCCGGGTTTACTTTCATTAATGCCAGCGAAGGCGTTTTTCTCATAGCCAAACAGTTCAGCTTGAAGCAGCGCGTCGGGATATCCGGCACAGTTAACCGCAACAAAGGGAGCACTCCGTCGCGCGCTATGCTGGTGAATAGCAAAAGCAACTTGCTCCTTGAGCGTCCCCGCTTCTCCCGCGATCATCACCGGCATGTCAACAGGCGCAGCCGTGCAGATCAGCTCAAAGACGCGGCGCATTTGCGGCGTTGGGCTCAAAATATCGCCGAATTCGAAATGGTCCTTAAGCCAGCGTCGAAGCTGCCGTGCCTGAATGCCCGACTTTGAATTTTCCAAAGCTGCCCGTGTGGATTCAAGCACTGCCGCTGGATCAAACGGTTTTACGACAAAATCGCACGCGCCAAGTTTAAGCACGTCGACTGTACTTTGAATGTCCGCCGCGGAGGTAATCGCAACCACGGGGAGAGCCGGGTATTTTTGGTGAATCTGTGCGATCAGTTCGAGGGCATCAGCATCCGGAAGGTGAATACTGGAAATAATGAAGTCAATGTCGTCTTCCGTCAACCGCCGTATGCAATCGGAGGCGGAGGCCAGGCCGAGAACGGAATATCCGCTGGCCACGTAAAGCCGCTCAAGTTGCTCACGTGTTTCGCCGTCGCCATCCAGCACAAGTAAGTTCGGAGCGGCTGGACTGAAGAGATCATCGTGGGACACGGGATCTCTAACCGCGTGAATATCGACAGTTGTCGATCCGGGATATGTCGCTGGAATTCTCATCGAGCTTCCGAGCGCTTTCGCAGATGACCTCAAGAGGAAGAGGGGACGAAAAAGGACAGGGACTGAGGCTCAGAGTCGCTGAGCAGCGGCACGCTAGGTAGTGGACTTAATCGAAAACTGTCCCTAAAGGTGAGATCGCGGCTCCTCCCGAGGACGGAGTTCTTCGACATGAAGCCCAAGTCGCTGTGCGTCGACGAAGCAGTAATAACAGACCACCATGTCGAGCAATGTAACACCGGACTCCTCACTGGTAACCCTGTACGCCTTTCCCGCCATGATCTGGCCGCAATGCTGGCATTGGTAAGTCATAAATAATAGCTATCAGCAAAGCGGGTGCCACGCCGATGAAATGCTGCTGGCCCGTCAAAAAAAGTCCCGTATTTCCAGCAACACTCACTTGCTCGTAATTGGATCCCAATGTCACACAGCCAAACAGCTGACCGGTTTAACCCACATTACAGCTGTAATATGTGCGCCAGTTACGGACAGACCTGCGCACGTACAATCTCTGTGGAACTCGCCTGCCTCGCGGCAGGAGCATTAGGCGAACTACAACCTACAAACGTTGCCGTAGGACAAATCCCTGAGCGCATTACGCGTGTCGAAAATCAGCGGACTGAATTTAGCGATCGTGGCGTAATCGAATTCGGAATGGTCCGTCAAGATTACGACCAAGTCCATTGACTGCAACAGCTCGGGACTAAGGTCGACAGAATCGAGATTCATCTCATTGATCGTAATCTGCGGCACATAAGGATCAGAAAAGTAAATTTCACAGCCCTTCTCTTGCAGACCCAACAACACTTGTAATGCCGGCGATTCGCGCACGTCGTTGGTGTCGCGCTTATACGCCACACCGAGGGCCAGCACCTTGGCCCCATTCAGACACTTGCGTTTTGCGTTAAGGGCATCCGCCATACCACGGATAACGAAAGCCGGCATCTGGCTATTGATGTGTCCTGCAAGCTCGATCAACCTCGGCTCACAACCTTTCATGCGCGCCTTCCAGGTCAGATAATACGGGTCCACTGGAATACAGTGGCCGCCCAAGCCAGGACCTGGATAAAAGGGCATAAAGCCGAAGGGTTTAGTTTTCGCCGCCGCAATAACCTCCCAGACGTCGATACCGAATGAGTGGCACGTGAGCGCCATTTCATTAGCCAGCGCAATGTTCACGCTGCGAAACGTATTCTCGAGGAGCTTCACCATTTCTGCGCAATCCGTTGACGACACGGAGAAGACGTTGTCGATGTACTGACGGTAGAAGAAAACTGCGGTCTCGGCGCAGCGTGAGGTGATACCACCCACGACCTTGGGAATATTCTGCGTGTGAAAAATCGAATTTCCCGGATCCACCCGTTCGGGAGAATAGGCGAGAAAAAAATCGCTGCCGGCTTTGAGTCCAGATTCTTCCAAGATGGGCAAAACGACTTCTCTAGTTGTGCCGGGATATGTTGTGCTCTCCAATATAATCAATTGTCCCGCGCGAATATGATTCCGAATCACCTCGACGGCGGCAATAATGTAGGAGAGTTCCGGGTCTTTGTTTTTGCGCAATGGCGTTGGCACGCAAATATTGATCGTGTCAAGTTCCCCCACGGCGGCCAAGGACTGAGTAGCGCGCAGCCTCTCGGCCGCGACAAATGATTCGACCGTCTGGCTCGGAACATCCGGGATATATGAGATACCACGGTTTAAGGCATTGACTTTCTCCTGGCTCAAGTCGATGCCGGTGACCTGGAATCCTGCTTTTGCCATCTCTACGGCTAGCGGAAGGCCCACATATCCAAGACCGATGATCCCGGTCTTTGCGGTGCGGGTGCGAATCCTCTTTTTGAGATCTCTTGCCAGATTTGGGAGCGCAACCGGGCTCACCTGTGCGGACGACAAAAACGTTTCGTGCGGGACTTCCATTCAGATTACTCCTCAACCCAAATTAGCGAGTGAAGTGTCTCACCATGCTGACTTACAGTAAACACGTGACCGCTCGGTGTTGGTGCGAATCAAGTTCAAATCGACTGATTGGCAACTTGCAAGGCAGCGAGCGCGCCTGAGGCGGTTCGGCTTTGCCGCAGTTGTTCGGAAGTCTCGGGATTGATCGGCCGAAAGGTCGGCACAAGTTCGCACAAAAGCTGGAGGGCGGCAGGTGTTTGACCTTTGAGCGCCAGCCGCTCGATTTCTTCAATCTTCTGAGTTACGAAATCGAGCTCTGCAATCCAGGCCGATTGCACGCGCATAATCTTTTCAACTTCCGACGGCACGATCATCTCGTCCATCGCTACCAATTCTTCCCGTAGCTTCTCACCCGGCCGCAGTCCAATGATTTTGATTGGGATCTCTTTTTCGGGAATGAATCCCGCCAAACGAATGAGGTGACGCGCCATCTCCAGCAGCTTGAGCTGTTCGCCCATATCCAAAACAAAGATTTCGCCGCCCCGCGCCAGCGCAGCCGACTGTAAGACCAGCTGAACGGCTTCGGGAATCGTCATGAAATAACGCGTGATTTCCGGATGGGTTATGGTCACCGGTCCGCCCTGTTCAATTTGCCGGATAAACAACGGCACAACGCTGCCGTTGCTACCCAAAACGTTGCCGAAGCGAACGGCTGCGAAAACCGGGCGGTCAGCGCCGGCATTTTTTGCCAACGTCTGAACATAAATCTCGCCGATCCGTTTGGTCGCACCCATCACATTGGTGGGATTGACGGCTTTATCCGTGGAGATCAGGATAAACCTCTCGATCTTTTTTCTGAGCGCCATCTGAATCAGACGATGAGTGCCAACAACATTGTTGAGCAACGCTTCAGCCGGGTAATCTTCCACCATGGGTACGTGTTTGTAGGCCGCGGCGTGAAAAACGATCTGCGGCTTGTGCTCAGAGAAGGTTTTTTCCAAGGATCCGATATTCTTGATATCAGCCAGAACGGCCACCTGCTGAAGCTCCGGCGAGGAACGCTTGAGCTCCATGCTGATGTCATAGAGGGCGCTTTCGGCGTTGTCCAAGACAATTAGCCGAGCCGGCCGATATCGTGCGATCTGCCGGGTCAATTCCGAGCCGATGGAGCCACCGGCTCCGGTGATCAGGACGCTTTTCCCGCGCACCAGATCGCTTACAGGACGAAGATCCAATCCCACAGGGAGACGATCGAGCAGATCTTCAATGGATAAGTTCTGAATCTGATTCACTCCCACCCGATCATTGCGAAGCTTGTCCAGAGTGGGAAGCGTCTTTATCGGACCTTTGAACGCTGTGACGTCATTAAGCATCCTTCTGATCTGGGCCGCCGAGGCGCTGGGAATGGCGAGCAAAAACTCATCGGGTTTATAGTTCTCGACGATTTTCGCTATATTCTGGCGCGATCCCAGTACGGGGACGCCATGAATATGCTGGCCAACCTTGACAGGATTATCATCGATAAACCCGATCGGATCGTACCGGTACATCGCGCCGTTGTTTTTCATGTCGCGAACGATCATTTCAGCCGCATCGCCGGCACCGTAAATCAACACTTTCCGCTCCCCTTTGAAGCGATGCGCCACTGAAAAGAGCCGCCGTGACAAACGCACGCCGCCCATCATAAAAATCAACAACAGCGTATCAATAATGAATATCGAGCGAGGGTACTCAATCCGGTGCAATAGGCCGTGCACAAACAAAAAAAACACCAGGCTACTGACAGCCGCGGCCACAATAATATTGCGCAATTCAAGAATGCTCGTATAGCGCCATAAACCCTCGAAGAGCTTGAATGGCACAAACACCAGGCTGCGAATTACGATCAGCCAGGGCAATAGATTTACAAATTGCGCGAGCTCATTGACCGGAATGCGCCCGTCGAATTTTAGCCAAAAGGCCAAATAATTCGACGCTCCGATGATCGCGATGTGCAGCAGAACGATAGGGATGCGTCGGTACCTCAGCAGAATCCGGCGCCGCTGTGCGCTCTGTGTCGCCCTTGCCGCCCGTCCGTTAAAGTCGGCAAGCTCAGCGTTTAGATCCATCTAATTCCTCCAACGGCACCCATTCAAATTTCCCAGCCGAGCACGACCGATTGGCTGCTAAAAAGACTACGATTGATAGGGCTTGGTTAGCCCGGTGTTAAGCCTCGCCAGACGACACCGGCGAGTTAAGCCTTCTCAAACTCTGAACCTGAATCCTCATCGATCGAGGCGTAGTAGGACGGGTAATAGGAACGATAATCCAGGTACTCAGGGTCTCTGATATCAATTGCGTTTAGAATAACGCCCAAAATATGTGCACCGACTTTGTCGAGCCGCTCCGTGGCGCGGCGCGCACTGGGCGTGGTCGTTTTTTCCCCGTTGAACACCAGCACCACGCCGTCGCATAGCACTGAAAGCACCGCTGCGTCGCTAACTGCAATAATCGGCGGCGAGTCGATCACGACAAAATCGAACAGGGTCCGCAACTCGTTGAGAATGTCCCGCATACGCTGCGACATCAAAAGATCAGCCGGATTGGGCGGCAGCGAACCCCTCGGTAACAAATAAAAGTCCTTGATCGACGTCTCTTGGATGACCTGTTTGACATCTACGTCACCGGTCAGCACGTTCGCTAGTCCGCGGTAGTTTTTTCGATGCAGCAGCTGATGGCAACGCCCCTTGCGGAGATCCGCGTCGATGGCAAGAACTCGCTTGCCGCTTTGCGCCAGCGCAATCGCAAGGTTGAGCGTCGTTACCGTCTTTCCCTCGTTCGGACAAGGACTGGTTAAGAGGATAACCTTCGGGGGCCGCTCCGCCTGGGACAACATGAGCGCGGTTCGGATCGTGCGGTAGGACTCCGCAACAATCGAGAACTGGTCATGGGCCACCACGATCTCTCTTCCGACTTCCTCGACCGCCGTTCCCGGCTCTAGGCGGTTACTAACGGTGTTGTCTGATAGCATCGGATGATAACGTTGGCTCAAGGACCTGACATGCGGAACGACACCCAGAGTGGCCAACGAAACTGCCGACCAAACTTGCTGAGGTGTGTGCATCGTCGCATCCATGTATTCCAGGAAAAATGCGAAACCGACCGCCAAAACAAGCCCCAAAAATGCCGCGACCATGAGATTTCTCATCAACTGTGGCGATGATGGGGACGTCGGCTGTTCGGCGCGCTGCACAACTTGGATATTGGAAGCCGCCAAGTCATTGGCGACGTTGGTCTCGTTCATTCGCTTCAGCACGTTTTCATAAAGCCCGCGATTAACGACGACCTCTTCGTTCAAAACGGCGTAGTCCACGCCTACTTCTTTTAGGTTTAGAGCCGTCTGTTGCTGGCTTTTCGCCTCGTCTTCCAACGCCTGCTCGCGGCTTCGTGCCGCCGCATAGTTCGACTCTATGCCGCGGACAATCGTGCCGACCTCGCTTGCTAAACCACGCTTGGCTTCGGCAATTTGTTGATTCAGCTCCTGCAGGCGTGGGTGTTCCGGCGTATAGATACTCGACAGCCGGCCCTTTTCTGTTTCTAAATTCGCCAGGGTGCCTTTGATCTGCAGGATTAGCGGATTGCTAAGCACCTGAGCCAGATACTCGGGATTTTTATTCCGAGTCATCTGGTAAAGCGATTCCGCCTGAATTCGTTCCGACCGTACTTGCGTAAGCTGCTTGTTGAGATCGACTAGGCGATCCACCACGATGTTCTCGCCCTTCTCCAGCGACACCACACCATGCTTTTGGCGAAAACTATTGAGTTCGTTCTCCGCTTTGACCACCTTGCCCCTGAGCTCGGCCAGCTTCTTCTGCAGAAAATCGCGTGCCTCCTGTGTCAGGTTGAAGCGGTTTTCGAGAATCATTTGAATAAATGCTGTGGCGTGGTTATTCGCGAGCTCTTGCGAGAGACGCGGGTCCGGCGTGCTGAACGAAATATCAACGAGCCGGGTATTTTTCACAGGTTCAATTCTAAGGAAGGATCGATAGCGGCCAACCAGACCTGGGCTGACCCCTAGCTCATACGTGGTCGGCTCGCCCCGTCCAGTGGTGCTCGAACGCGGTCGAAATAAATTGGCAATCGAGTTCACGACAGATTCGACCGAGCCCATGGCCCAGGAAACCAGGTTGAATCTCGAGGTTGTCAGCGCCGGATTGGACTGCAACCCCAACGTTTTGATCACTCGGGCAGCCAACGGCGCACCACTCAGGAGGGCGTATTGCGTTTGATAATAATCGTAACGATCGCTGCCGGAATTGTTCGGCGCCTCCGCAACGCCGGTGAAGGAAGGACTTTGCGGTTCAATTTTCAAAGTCGAGCGCGCGGTATAAAGGGTCGGAGAAAATATCGTGATGAGGAATCCCAAGGCAACTGTGCCGCAAAAAATCGGCACCATATAACGGAGACGCTTCAGAACCACTTGCCAGTAGTCGCGCAGGTGCTTGGTGGTCCCCTCGCGATCGGAATAGTAGTATTCCAAATCATCGTCAGGGGCCGGCGGCGGCGTGGGTCGAGCTGAGATGTATTGTGGGTAGTATCGAGCGAGTACTTTCATCGCGCACCTTAACGAAACGCAGGAGCCGAAGTCCCGGAGAACAGCGTTCCGACAAACCGCTTAACGAAATATTTAGCGGAACTCATGGGCACAATAATAACGTCGTCGGGCTGCACCTGCAGGTCCGGGGTTTTACGTGCCAGCACGTCATCGAGATCAATTCCGATGGTTTGCACGTTTGTTGGTCCTAAGCGCCGATAGATACTTACTGATCCGTAGTCCGCTAGCTCAGGATCGACGCCACCGGCCGCAGCCAGCGCTTGCGTGAGCGTGTAATTACGGCCAATCGGGTACGAGCCGGGCTTGTGGACCGCCCCGTCGACAAAGTACATCCCGGCCTGCGGGACATTGATCACGTCTCCGGCTTCGACGGGCATATTGATTATCTGCATGTCTTTGCTATCGACATTGTTTGCCCCTGGATTCGCGAGAACCAATAAATCAATGATCGCATTCTGTCTTTTTCCTTCAGCATCCTGACGGTACAGCTGAACCTGATTTCCAGCCTTCTCAGTTATGCCGCCGGCTTGCGCAATCATGTCGATGACATTCTTCGGACCGGTAAGGTCAAAAACCCCAGGCTTCTGAACTGCACCCATCACGGAGACGCGCTGTCGGTATTCGGTCACTAACACACCCACCTGTGGGTCCCTAATATATTTCTTGTAACGCTGCTTTAAATCCTGCTCCAATTGACCCGGCGTTTTGCCCTTTGCCTCGACGGTGCCGATTAAGGGCACATCGATCGAGCCCTCTTGACTGACCCTTACCAGGACTACGCGCGGTGTAACTCGCTGGTCTTGCTCCGGGATATTATAGTTTGTCACCTGAAGCAGATCGTCAGGGCCGATGCGATAGTTGGCCGAATTACCCGATTGGGCGGCGGCAAGTACAGAAAGAGACTTATTGATCTCGTTTACGTTGGAGGAAGCGGCGGACGTTGCTTGTTCGGGCGTCATCGTGGCGGGAGGTCCGCCACAAGCCGTCGCCAAAACGATCGCTAGGACAGATAGTACCCAGTTTTTCATGCTTTTCGCGGACACGGTCTTTCCCTTTTGAAAGCGGGTGTGAGCATGGCTCCGCCAACCGCCGATGAGGTCGCTCGGTGTTGCTTGTCTCATCATGTTGTTTGACTGGTCCTCAAAATCTTCGGTCAATATCTAATTTGGCGCGCTGTTCGCCGTGGCGGGGGTCCAAGCGGTCCGCCCGTCTTTGATGAATTCGACACCGAACCTAACGCTGACTTGACGATTTAAAAGTTTTAGGAGGACTTTTACGCGGCCCTTGTCATCAGGTGGGGCTTGAATAATCCCCATAAGACCGTCGAATGGTCCACCGGAAATCTCCACCTCCTGGCTACGCCGGAGCCTCGAACGCGCCGGAATCACTCCTTGAGGGTCCGCTCTTTGTTTTAAAAACTGAACGACGTCCTCTTGTATTGGAACAGGCTCCCCTCCGAAGCTCACTAGTCGCCGAACTCCAGGTGTCCAGACGACCAAATGATACTCGCTTGTCACGTCGATCCGAGCAAACAAGTAGTTACGAAAGAGTGGAACGATCTTTCCTTTATTTTCTCCCGTAGCCGGAACGCTGAGTCGCGGGAAAAACGTTTGCACTCCTTTCAAGCCGAGATGGAATTGTGCTTGTTGTTCCTTGTGTGGATTGCTGTAGACGACGTACCAATATTGGGACAAAGCGTTCACCTGATGTAAAACGAATGGAAAATAACCGAGCAACGCATATGCCATGCGCTCGCAAAATTGTATTCGGCCCAAAAATCGCCCACGTTAAAAATTATTGCGAATTCCTGCAAAAATATTTGTCCCTAATTCCCGTACATTTCATCCGCCAAAAGCGTACGATTCATGCGTGGGTGCCAAGTGAATTCAGATAATTTTATGCATTTTTAACTGCCATTATTGGCCGATCGGCCAATAATGACTATGCATAGCTAGTTGCAGCTCGCCCCTTTGTGGTTCGCGCTGGTTACTCCTCATTTACTGGCCGCGATCATACTTAATCTGCAGGATTGCTCAGACAGTTTATCGCGTTAGTTGATATACACCGTATAACAATGTTCTCGATTGATATGAACGATAATTCTGTTTGCGATTTAAATCATCCGATGTATATTGATGCCGCTTCGCCGTGTCAACATTCTGTTCCCTTCTATTTTTATTTCTTTTCCTTTTCGCCCCAACGGCGACTTTTGCCGGTTTCATCACCAATCCGGATGAACTGAATCGTCAAGGCGTTAGCTTTACATGGTCGGATGTACGCTCTAAAACTTTGCGAATTGTCGCCGAGTATTCAGGCGAGAACGGCACACCTCAGCAGGTGAGCCTCGGCTCAGGGTTCCTGATATCTCCGCATGGTCTATTCGTAACTGCCTATCACGTGATGAAATTTTGTCTGGCCGATGTAAGAACGACAATCGGTTTGGCGCGCTCTTTGGATTGTTCCAACTCGCATAATCGCATTCGTTACCGAGCGTATAATGGCGAGCGCCCATTTGACATTGAGGTTGTTTCTCATCTGAGCGAGACCGACTCGACCAGCGGCAAAGATATTCACACGCCGGATGAAATCATTAAGCAGCGCGACTTTATCATTGCGCAACTTCGGGGTGCTAGCGACCGACTGTTTTCTCACTGGCAATTGCGGGATTATGAACAATCGATTATTGATCCGACCGCCGCCCACGCTGATTTTCAGCTGATCCCGTTGAGGCCGCCCAAGCAAGTATTCATCGCCGGCTATCCTAAAGATCGCGATTTGGTAATATCCGAAGGGTTTTTGAATCTTACCGAAAAGCAACGTCGAGGCTATTTTGCCGCCAATTACGACGTCTACAGTCAGCGGTATTTGCAGAGCCATGGCCTCGGAGGCGAAACTCGCTGGGGAATGGGTGTGCAAAACCACATGAGTGGCGGGCCCGTAGTCGATTCGTCCGGATATCTCGTCGGAGTCGTTGTCAATGGAAATGATCACACTGCCGGCGTGCTATCGATAGAAAATGTTCTCTCGACCTTTTTCTCGAGGAGCGGAAAGGCGAAAGATCATCCGGCGGTTCTGCTGAGTCCGACCCAAACGCCTCTTTATCTGCGCTACTGAATTGCTAAATACCCCGAGGATCTATTGGCCCACCGGGCTCAGCCAGCCGCGGGCCAGCGGATCGGTCATGGTCAAAGTCAAAAGTATCAGCAGCCAGAAAAAGCCCGCGCCGACAAAAAGCCATGTGAGACGGCTGCTGTAGCGGACGTGCATAAAAAAGAGAATTACCAGTAGCGCCTTAATTATGGCGATCCCGACAGCCACAACCGCATTTAGATCACCGCCCAAGTCGACAAATGCCATGCCCGTCGTGCTCAGGGTCAGCAGCAGCAGCGCGCCGAAGATCGCTGCGTAGAGTTTTACGGAAACCACATGCGGAGTATTCATCCTAGATGCCTTCCGACTAGGTAAAGCAACGGAAACAGAAAAATCCAGACAATATCGACGAAGTGCCAATAGAGTCCGACCAATTCGATGGGCGTATTATAGGTGGCGGAAAATCGTCCTCGTGAGGTCTTGACGATCAAAGCCGTGAGTAAGGAAATGCCAATGATCATATGCACGGCATGCATTCCGGTCATGGCAAAATAAAAAGAAAAGAAGATTTCGGCGCTCGAAACCAAAGCTCCCTCAAACCTAAAATCGCTTCCGGGGACAAGGTGCTCCTCAAATTTCTGATAGTATTCGGTGAATTTGATGCCAAGAAACACGGTACCGAGGATAATCGTCAAACATAAAAAGATAATTA
>DATBEY010000261.1:0-17854 GCA_036558765.1 Binatia bacterium
CGGCGCGACATCGAAATTCGACTCGGTAGCCTCAACGAGATCAAGGAAATCATGAACGCGATGAAGAATCTTTCATTGATGGAAGTGCACAAGCTCGGCCGCTTTCTCGAGAGCCAACGCAGGGTCATCGATACGATTGAAGCCGCTGCCGCCGACCTTCTTCAATTTCATCCCGCCCTGTTTCCGCCGAACGCGACCTTTCGCGAATTTTACTTGCTGGTCGGTAGCGAGCGCGGGTTTTGCGGCGATTTCAACGAGGCGTTGGTCCGGGCTTTGGGACAACACGGCGTGACGGCTCGAGAGAAATCCGTCGTTGTCATCGGCGCCAAGCTGGCAACCAAGTTCGCGGACGACGCACGGCTGCGGGCGGCGATCAGCGGCGCAAGCGTGGCCGAAGAAATAGACGGCGTGCTGATCGAGTTGATGGATGTGTTAACCGAAACCGGCGTGCGGGGAGCTTCCGACGGTCCACTTCGCCTGACGGTTTTGCACCATGAGCCGGGCCAAGAGCAGGTTGTGATGACGCTCCTCCAGCCTTTGCCGCCGGCGCCGCTCGAGGTCAAGCGCTACTCTCATGCACCGCTGCTCTATTTAGAGCCACAACGCTTTCTCACCGGCTTGGTCGAGCAGTATCTATTCGCGGGATTGCATGAGCTGCTTTACAGCTCGCTTCTGGCCGAGAACCAGCGCCGCATGCAGCATATGGACGCAGCGGTGCGGCGCCTGGACGAGACCTGTGCCGAGCTGGTGCGTACGCGCAACATTTTGCGCCAGGAGGAGATTACCGAAGAGATCGAAGTGATCATGTTGAGCGTGGAGGCATTGAAGTAATCGAGGCGCCGTAAGACAAATCCGTGATGGACATGCATATCGGCCGGGTAACGCTTTTATGCGACTCATCATCACGCGCCATGATGACAGGCGGTGTAACTCATTTGTTTTCACGCATCAACGATATCGACAGGATGGTTGAACTCCAGACCGGATGGGGTGATAAGCGAAATTTGATTTCAACCATTGGACAAGTGAGGACCAAATGTATAACTGCATACTTGTTCCACTTGATGGCTCAAGGACGGCCGAGCAAGCGCTTCCGTACGCACGATGCCTGGCTGAAGCTTTCAGGATCTCTATCGAACTTGTAGCGGTTGTTGACACCGAAGCCTTCACCGCCGCTGCATCGGTCGACAGAGCGCATTCCGCCACCATTGTGCAAGAAGAAGAAATAGGACGCGCCAAGAATTATTTGGACTCTATCTCTAGAAGACTTCCTGGCCTCACGGTGAAGTCCTTTGTGAAGCGGGGATACGCAGCGGAAATTATCGTCGAGGAGGCGGAAAAGGATAAAAATATTTTGATCACCATAGCCACCCACGGCCGGTCAGGCCTTAAGCGCTGGCTGTTAGGGAGTACTGCTGAAAAGATCGTCCGGGCAGCGCATAATCCGATATTTCTCGTGCGTGCAAGTGAAAAGGCTGAGAACCGAAACGTCGTAGGCTTCAAAACTGTGATCGTGCCCCTTGACGGTTCTGAAGTTGCCGAATCGATTTTGCCGAGGGTCGTGGATTTGGCGAAAGCACTCAACCTCGATGTCCTCTTGATTCGCTCGTTCAGCGTTCCTGCCAGTCTGTACGTTGGCGATGAAGGCTATTACGCGATCGATATAGAGCAGGATCGAAAACAGTTCGAAGCCGAGGCCTGTGCGTACCTGACAAAGAAACAGGATGAATTAACCGGACTCGGTATCGGCAATGTCGCGACCATCTGTCCCGAGGGATATGCCGCGGATGAGATCATCGCCCTTAGCGAGCGAACCCCCGGAGCTATGATCGCCATGTGTACACACGGTCGCTCGGGCATAAGCCGATGGGCCATGGGTAGCGTGACAGAGACTGTAGTACGCCATGCGCAGGTTCCCGTGCTCATTCGGAGAGCAAGCTGAAGAAATGAACACGTTAGTTCTGCCCGAATCGGTGAAAATCGAAATTGTATGCGGCGAGGAAGTAATTGATCAAATCCTAAGTATTCTCGCGAGCAAAGTAAAACCGGCAACCCAGAGATGAGAATTACTTTTTCACTTCTGAAAAAATTCTTAACCCCAGTTTTTAATTCAATCAACACCGCATCCGCAGTTATGTGTCAAGGCATGGCGATTAACAATGATTCTCGATAGATCGTATACGTATCTGCTTGGTCAAAATCCGTTCCAACCTGGCACGTCACTTGCGCTATATGGTGGTCATCTCTTGTGTGAGTTCTTTTCGCAGGAGGAGAAAATGCGTTTGGCCGATAAGCGAACAGGATATGCTTTATGTCGTGCTCGGTTGGCGCAACGCCGCTTGGTCGTGCTGCGAACTCTTCAGTATATCGACTCGGAACGTAATAATCTGGAAACCATTCACGCAACTAGAATTCCCCCGGCGTTACGAAAGCGAAGGGCTCTGCTGGATAAAGTTCACGGCTGGTACGTCGCGGAGCTAAAAAGAATAGATTCGGTTCTCTTACATCTCAACGATCTGTCCGTCGGCCAGCAGGCCCAAAGCCAGCATAAAAGCTTAAGCGCGTGGGCTTGATCGGCGCGAAGAAGCTCTACGGGTTGCGCTTTGAATTCAGCGAAGTACTGATCGAAAACGAAACCCTCAATCAGTGGCGCGGATGATCAGCACGGGATCGCCCGAGTGACGCACGACTCTGTCGGTCACGCTTCCTAAAGCCCAGCGTTTGACGCCCGATCGACCGTGGGTGCACATGGCGATGAAATTGTCAGGGGTTTTTCGGGCGAGGGCAGTGATTTCCTCGGCGCCGTAACCGAGGTCGACCACGTAAGAGACCTTGCGCAATCCCTGAGCTGTGAGTTCTTTGCTCTTGTTCACCAGATAGTCACTAGCTTCACTCTCGAGCTGATCGAACAACTCTTGGCCGTAGCCCGCATATTCATTCGGCGCGATCGCCGGAGGCAAAGCGTAGGCGCGCATGAGAATGACCTCCAGCGACATTTTTTTGCCGAGCTCGACGACGTGAGGCAATACCTTCTCCGCCAGAGGCGAGCCGTCAAGCGGCACAATAACTTTGGTGAGCGAACTCTCGCCGTCGGTTCTACCCTGCTCAGTCGCGCGAACCAAGAAGAGATCGTTGGTCACGCCATGAAGCACCTTGTCCGCTATGCTGCCGAGTGCCCAGCGTTGAATACCGGAACGTCCGTGGGTCGCCATGATGATCAATGTTTGTGGATCGGTCGCCACTTTGTCGACTATCAAATCCTCCGGCTTGCCGATTTCCACAGCAGAAGCAACGCCACCTGTTTGGAAGGATCTGCCGACGGTCTCCAAATACTGTGCGCTGCTCGCGCGCTTTTCGTCTATTATCGTGTCTACGTAACGGCCTTGCGCAGGATTGGCCAAGGCCTCGAGGGCAGCGGGATCCACGGCTTGGAAGAGCTCAACGGGGAGACTTACATTTTTGGCCAAATAGCGGGCATAGGGTAAGACTTGCTCTGCCAGTTTGGATCCATCCAATGGGATCAGCATCCGTGAATACATAGTGACTCCTCTCGCAGCGATCCTCTCGATGACCGCCAAAGATGTGGCGCTGGTTACAGGTCTGTTGCGTCACCTTTCACACATCGGCGCTCATGTCAATGCGCGGCAACGATCGGATCGAGAAGCGCGGTCACCAAAAAGACGATACTCGGCAAAACTCGCAAAGCGAATCGGTTCGTGAGACCACAATCCGAGTTCCTTACAATTTGACTTTAGTTTTCAAAAGCTCTCTCGTTTGGTGTCGTGAGCTCGGTGTCGATTATCTTACCTTCGCGTTGCTCTTCTTGCTGCACGCGAACGTTGATCATTTTCGAACCCGGTGGTTCGTGGAGTCTGGGTATGAGCTTAGCTGATTGTCTTGATTATCAGAACTCAACAACTGTTTTTCCAAAGTAAACCAGGCGCGCCTCTATGGATCGCGCCATTGTTGGTGATCTTGGCCACCGTTTTATCGCTATACAGAGCTGAGCTGGCTGTGCGGTTTACCTCGATGCCGGCTGAGTTTCTGCTGGTTTTAGGGATTGTCGTTCTGTATATTCTCGCGGCAGAAATGGCGAAGAGAGGTTTTTATCGAAGAGTGTTTTAACTTGAAAGGAATTTTCATTTACTGGAGTTTATGGTTCTAAGATCCGCACTGTTTATAGCTAGTGTGCCTGATTTTGGCATTCATCATGTGTCCGTTTGAGCATGGAATTTGGCAAAGCTATCTTACGTGAGAATCCATCAACTCTTGCCGCTGACGCGATCAGGTTCTTGCAGGTCACATTTTGGCGGATGAGCGCCAAGTCGCGACAGCTCGCCAGTGCTTTGTCTGAGTAAAGCCGATGAGCAAACAAACACGCGGTTTAAGTCCACTCTACAGTTTCCTACCGGCGGAAATTGAGGGGTTCGATGAGCTGGCAGAACTCGCCCTGGATCTGCGCTGGTCATGGAATCATTACGCGGACGAACTATGGCGACAGCTTGATCCCGACCTATGGAAGATTACCCAAAACCCCTGGGTTATTCTGCAGACTGTCTCGCGCGACCAAATGCAGCGGGCGTTGGCTGACCCTGAATTTCGCAAGAAAGTCGAAGCTCTCGTGCAAGCTAGACGTCAAGCGATGGACGCGCCTGCATGGTTTCAACAAAATTATCAGCGGACTTCTCTGAGCTGTGTCGCCTATTTCAGCATGGAATTCATGTTGAGCGAAGCGCTGCCGATTTACTCGGGCGGGCTTGGCAATGTCGCTGGCGATCAGCTCAAAGCTGCCAGCGATTTGGGTGTGCCGGTCATCGGTGTGGGACTGCTCTACCAACAAGGCTATTTTCGCCAGGTGATTGATAAGGACGGGGCGCAACAGGCCCTCTTTCCCTACAACGATCCGGGCCAACTGCCAATTATCCCTTTGCGCCAGGCAAATGGAGAATGGTTGCGGGTGGAGATTGCGTTGCCGGGTTACTCGGTCTGGCTGCGTGCGTGGGAGGTACGGATTGGCCGAGCGAAGCTCTATCTATTGGATAGCAATGACGCGGCGAACTTTCCCGCTCATCGAGGGATTACCAGCGAACTCTATGGTGGAGGACCCGAGCTGCGCCTCAAGCAAGAGCTCACTCTCGGCATCGGTGGGTGGCGGCTGCTCGAAGCGCTCGGCATCCAGCCGGAAGTCTGTCACTTAAATGAAGGACACGCAGCTTTTGCCGTGTTAGAACGCGCGCGGAGCTTCATTAAACAGACCGGACAGTCCTTCGAAGTTGCATTGGCCGTGACACGAGCGGGTAACCTCTTCACCACCCACACCGCGGTGGCTGCCGGCTTTGACCAGTTCGCTCCCGACTTGATCGAACAATACCTTGGCGGGTACGCCCAGAAGGAACTCGGCCTAAAGGTCCATGACCTGCTGGCCTTGGGACGCCAAAACCCAAAGGACCCGCAAGAGAGCTTCAACATGGCCTATCTCGCGATCCGCGCAAGCGGCGCAGTCAATGGTGTAAGCCGTTTACACGGAAAGGTCAGCCGACGCTTGTTTGAGCCCCTCTTCCCGCGCTGGCCGGAAGATGAAATCCCGGTCGGACATGTGACCAACGGCGTTCACATGCCAAGTTGGGACTCGGCGGCCGCCGATGAGCTTTGGACGGCGGCCTGCGGAAAGGATCGCTGGCTAGGCACGACAGAAACACTGGAGCGGGACATTCGAAGCGTTTCCGACGCCGAGCTCTGGGAAATGCGCACCCATGCAAGTCGGTCTCTTGTCGTATACGCCCGCGAACGATTGTCCCAGCTACTGGTTGCATCGGGTGCGTCTCCCGAGGCGGTTGAAACTGCAAAGCATTTGTTTGATCCCAACGTGTTGACGCTCGGATTTGCGCGTCGTTTCGCAGCCTACAAGCGGCCCAATTTATTGCTGCACGACCCAGAACGCCTCACGCGTTTACTAACTGACGCTCGCCGTCCTGTACAACTCATCATTGCCGGGAAAGCCCATCCTGATGACCAGGCCGGGCAGGCCATGATTCAGGAATGGACGCGTTTTATACGGCGGCCCGAAACGCGCCGCCATGCGATCTTTCTAAGCGACTACGACATGCTTTTGACTGAGCATTTAGTGCAAGGGGTGGACGTATGGATCAATACGCCACGGCGGCCTTGGGAGGCGTGCGGGACAAGCGGGATGAAGGTGCTCGTCAATGGTGGCATCAATCTGTCAGAACTGGACGGTTGGTGGGCCGAAGCTTATACGCCGGAGGTGGGGTGGGCGTTGGGTGATGGCCAGGAACATGATGATGATCCATCTTGGGATGCTGTTGAAGCGCAGGCGCTTTACGACCTGCTGGAACGGGAAGTGATTCCCGAGTTTTATACCCGCAACAACGATGGTATTCCCACGGCCTGGGTGGCGCGCATGCGTGAAAGCATGGCGCAGTTAACACCGCGCTTTTCTGCCAACCGCACTGTGCGCGAATACACCGAGCAGCACTACCTTCCGGCGGCGGCAGCCTACTATAATCGTGCTGCCGATAAAGCTGCGGTCGGCCGGCACTCCGTCGATTGGCGGCATGCTCTGGAACGGAAATGGGCCATGCTGCGCTTCGGCGATGTGAAAGTCGAGAGTGACGGGGCGCAGCACATGTTTGAGGCTCACGTCTATCTCGATGAACTCGACCCAAATGTCGTTCAAGTAGAGCTTTATGCCGACGGAGTCGACGGTGACGGCCCGGTTCGGCAGGAGATGAAACGCGTTCGTCAACTGGTAGGTGCTGCTAACGGTTACGCTTATAGCGCGCGGGTGCCTGCAACCCGACCAGCGACGGACTTTACCGCGCGGGTGATACCGTATTGCGCTGGTGTTGCGGTTCCCCTGGAAGCCGCGTGTATTCTCTGGCAGCGGTGATGGGATTTGGAATTGTAGAAATTGCTATAGCGTAAGGAGATGTCGTTCGTATAGCCACGCCCCCCGAGTAGTTACCCAAAGCCACGTTTCGCATATGAAGGCCCCTGATTATTCGTGAGTTCCCAAAGGGGAATCAAAGCCTGCCGAAATGCTGTTGCGTTCGGAAACCACTGCTACGTAATCGTGGACGACGGGAAACGAAAGGAACTCAGTCATGACTCGACACAACATCCCGCTCGGTCGGATTCTGGGAATTCCCATAGGGTTGGATTACTCGTGGTTTTTGATCTTCGCCCTGCTCACTTGGTCGCTGGCGGGTAGCTATTATCCCGCCGAATTCAAGAACTGGCCGCCGCTGCTGTATTGGTTAATGGGCGCCGTGACGGCCATTATGCTTTTCGTTAGCGTGCTGCTCCATGAATTAGGCCACTCGGTGCTAGCGCTACGATACAAAATTCCCGTGCGCAGCATCACGCTTTTCATCTTCGGAGGGGTCGCGCAAATCGGGGCTGAACCGCCTAGCGCCGCTGCGGAGTTTTTTGTCGCGATTGCCGGTCCAATCGTCAGCCTCGCTCTGGCGGCGTTTTTTTCCGTGATGAAGCCCATAGTGGCCGGCATTGAGCCGCTGTGGGGGCTCGCCAAGTATCTGGCTTACATCAATATGGCTATTGTGCTGTTTAATCTGGTCCCGGGCTATCCGCTTGATGGCGGGCGGGTGTTTCGCGCGTTCGTCTGGGCAGTCACACGCAACATGCGCCGCGCAACCTTTATCGCCGCGAACGTGGGACGCTTCTTTGGTTTTGTCTTCATCTTTGTTGGCGTCGTGCGCACATTCGCGGGCGATTTGGGCGGCTTATGGATCGCGTTCATTGGCTGGTTTCTGGACAATGCCGCGACGGCTCAAGTACATCAGGTGATGGTTCAGGGCCTACTGGCCGGGCACACCGCGTCGCAGGCCATGAGTACGCGGTGCGTTACCATTCCCGCGGATTTGACGCTGCAACGGTTAGTGGATGAATATATTCTCGGCGGCGGGCAGCGCTGCTTCCTCGTTAATCGCGGAGAAAACACCATTGGCCTGATGACTCTGCACCGGATTAAAGAAGTGTCGCGGGCCGAGTGGGCGACGACAAGCGCTGCTCAAGTTATGCTTCCGCTCGAGAAATTCAAGCGGATAAGCCCAGCCGCGGACCTGTGGAGTACCCTTGAGCAGATGGATCGTGATGGTGTCAACCAACTCCCCGTGATGACCGATGGCCAAGTGCTCGGCATGCTGAGCCGCGAGGACGTTATCACCTTTTTGCGAACGTTACAGGAACTCGGTTCGTAGCGCTTTAACTAACGGTATACTGTCAATGAATGTGCGCATTGGAGGTTGTGATCTGGGGGAAACCGATGAGGTCGTTTGTGGTCGCCGACTCTTAGTTCACGGCGAGAACGTGACGCTTGCGGCGTATACGATAAAGGTCTCGGCAGTTGAGTGATCGACTCGGCGACTGGCGCTCTTAATACGCCGGAAGTTAAAGAACGAGCTTACGATTCCGTGTGTTGAAAGTGAGAGTGTGATTCTGCCAGGCGATGTACATCTGCGCTCGGCCGAGAAATTAGTGGGAGCGCGCCGTTATTTGAAGCGCGCGCTTACCAATACCGCACACGTCCGGTATCTACGTGGACGAAGTCTGACTTCGGATAATATCCCACGCCGCCGCCTTTTAGAGCTATCGCAACTCTTTGCAGGCTACGCAGGTCTTTGCCTGGGGAGCGGATGTCGATCGCTTTGCCGACCAGATGCAGACTGTTTTCGGCGACGCCGGTGGTATGGACACGCAGAAAAGCGTTCGTATCCGCGGAGCGATAGCCCGAGATGACGTGAAACGGCTGGTTCGTGTCGATCTCTCGCCGAATGGAGAACAGGAGATCTAGAAGCCGGGTGTCGATGTCATGAACCTCATTGTTGCGCGGGTCGCGAAGGATGTGATTGATCTCATGCAGAGAAGCGGTGACATATTGGCCTTCAGCCCAGTAGACTGATTTGAGCTTCTCGCCGGTGTGCGTGTTATAAAATGCCAAAGATTTTTCCGCGACTGAAAAACTTTCACCGGCGCCAAATACAGCGCGCGGCAGAACTACCGCCGCCGCAGCCATTGTGCCAAGCTTAACGAAGGTTCGCCGGCTCAGCTTTGGCTGGCCGTCGGACGTAGCTTCGTGGCTGGGACATAGAGAGTCCTTCTCATTTCTCATCGAGAATTCTTAACTCCGATCTCGCGGGCCATACCATCTTCTTTCTGAATTATACCCGTTGCGAGCTGACGATCAATGCGAAACTGAGGTAGGCTTTTTAGTAATTCTTCGAATTGAGCATGTACTTTGACATCTTTCTTATAAGGATCGGGATGCACCTCCAAAAAAACTCTCCCGCCGGCGCTCGCGATCAGAAGGCGCTGATAAACAAGCAGGCCACGCGTACCGGGTGAGACCTCATCAAAAAGACCGGCAATATCGTCGGGGTGCGCGCGAATGCAGCCATGGGTCTGGAAGCGATAGATGCTTGCCGGCGCGATCGTACCATGAATGCCATACCCAGGGATGCTAAGTCCCAGCCAATGCTTGCCCAGAGGATTGTCTGGTCCTGGCGGAACGCAAGTCTGCACAGATTTGCCTTCTCGCTGCATTTCCTCCTGGATTGATATTGGAACGCTCCAGATCGGATTTTCTTTTTTTGTGACGATTTGAAATGCGCCCGTGGGAGTGGGCCAATCATGCCGTCCAAGCCCGACGGGAAAAGCACGAAGCAAATGGCCTGCTCTCAAATAAAAGAGCATACGCTGCGGAATGTTGATGAGGATTCCATCGTCAGCGATCTTCGGCACGATGTGACGGTTATCGATACGGACGACTTGTCCGATTCGCAAACTCGACCTGGATGAGATGTGGTTGTCTGCGGCTAAAACCTGCACGCCGACACCGAACCGGGCGCTGATCGCTGTGAGTGAATCTCCTGACTGGATGACGTAAGAAAACTCGCCGCCGACCAGCTGGTCGGCAATCGACGGTCTGTTTAAATCGGCCGCTCGGCTCTGGGAAACCGATGAGAAGAAACAAAGGAGTGAAGCGATCAGGAAAACGAGCGTGATACGCAGAGAGCTGTCGTTCGGAAACCAACCTCTTTTCAACATGATCCGTTGCCATTCCCCAATAACTCAACCGAGAAACTCTAACCGATAGCCTTTGCGTCGACAGTATTTCTTGGTCTCTTCAAAGACGAACAGGATCACTGTCCCATTAAACGCAAACAGGTAAACCTGCCAGGGCACCGGCGCGAAGTAATAGATTTGCGCGAGCGGTGTGTAGAAAAAAGCGTAGCAGAGCGCGAGTTCGAAGATGATGCCGAGATCGATGAGCGGATTGGAGATGAAATTAAAAATAATGTAGTGCCGTTCGAGGAAGTGCGCGAGCCATGTGGTGAATGGCACGATCACGGGACCCTCGATACGCTCCAATGACTTTAACCAGCTGAAGGTCCGAAACACACTGAATTTGGTGATCTCTCTGACTTGATAATCGATGCGGACGCGTGTTGTGTACTGCGGCGGGCGCCAATTAGCAATGGACGTCAGCGCGGCCCGGCGGTGCTCAGCATTCAGGAAGTCTCTCGAAAATAATGAACTCTTCCAGGAACGCTGGCAATGAACGTTGGCTAGTTGAGTTGTTACGGCCGGGAAAAAGTACGCGGTCAAACTTTGCAAATAGATGAACGAAGCTTCATTTAATTTTAATCCCGCCGGTGTGGCGGGCATTCCTCTAAGCCCCGCCCCGGCCTGCCAATAACCCATGATCCATCCAAAATAAAGGTAAGTTGCATAACAGCTCAGAGTCACCAATGTGCCCTGAATAAAATAATTTTGCAGGATAAAGCCGATGGAAAGGAGTTTTCCGTCGCGGCGTCGAGGTGCGCGTTCCATGATTCCCCGTTCCGGAGGCTCGATACCTAAGCCCATGGCCGGCACGAGGTCTGTTCCCACATCGACCGCCAACACCCCCATGACAGTGATCGCCAGAGGCACACCGGGAAACAGCAGCCATACGATATAAGGATACATCTCTAGCGGGTTGTGATTAAAAATATAGGCCATGAAGCGGCGCATGTTATCGAAGACGGCCCGGCCTTCTTCGATAGCGGCGACAATGGAGCTGAAGTTGTCGTCAGTCAAGATCATGCGGGCGGCTTCCTTAGCGACGTCGTTGCCCCGCAAACCCATGGCGATCCCGATGTCGGCTTTTTTGAGCGCCGGCGCGTCGTTGACGCCGTCGCCGGTAACCGCGACAATCTCGCCCATTTGTTTGAGCATGGAGACGATGCGCAGCTTATGCTCCGGCGCGACGCGAGCAAAAATCGTTTCGCCTTGGGTCAAAACGTCACGCAAAGACTGATCATCCATCTCGGAAACTTCCGCGCCGGTGAATGACGGCAGTGTTCCGCTCAATCCAAGGCCGATCTGTTGACCAATGCTATGGCCAGTCAGGGCGTAGTCGCCGGTGATCATAATGACGCGGATTCCCGCGCTGTGACAGGCAGCAATGGCGGCCGGCACTTCCGGCCGCACAGGATCAGAGAGCGCCACCAGGCCGAGAAAAACCAACCGGGTTTCAACTTCGATGTTGCTGTAAGGAGCGCCGTTCAATTCCGCGCCGTCACGGTAAGCAAAGCCGATGACCCGCAAGCCGCGGTTGGCCATGTCGTCATTTTTCTGAAGAATCCTCTTGCGCTCTAGGTCGGTGAGCGGCCGCACGTCAATGCCGTTATGAATGCGGTCGCATTGTTGAAGCGTTTCCAGCGGCGCGCCCTTTACATAGATCGTCGGTTGCAGTTCGCGATAGGGTTTTACGACGACGCTCATGCGCTTGCGAATAGATTCGAAAGGGTTGAGATGGAGCCGCTGGTGCATGCCGCGGATTCCGGCCTTCTCCGCCAGACACATCAAAGCGCCTTCGGTAGGATCGCCGATCACATGATATTCGCTGTCGCGCTGTTCAAGCTTGGCATTGTTGCAAATAAAGGCGCAGTCGAGGAGACGCCGGAGCGTGCTCCATCGCGAGATCGCATTGAGGGATAGCACCTTGCCGGTGTGAGAAAATTCGCCTTGCGGCGAATAGCCGACGCCGGAAACTTGAATCGTCTCGCCATCTACCGCTATTTCAGTGGCCATCATGAGATTTTGCGTGAGTGTGCCGGTCTTGTCGCAACAGATCACCGTTGTGCAGCCAAGGGTTTCGACTGACGGCAAGCTCTTCACCAGAGCGTGGCGCTTGGCCATCCGCTGCACGCCCATGGCCAGGGAAAGTGTAACGGTGGGAAGCAACCCCTCAGGCACGTTCGCGACGAACAGGCCGATAAAAAATACAAACGCTTCGAGGAACGTCAGGCCGCCGATAAACCAGCCCAAAAACAAAAACAGCAATCCCAAGCCGCCGGCGAGGGCGGCAATTGCGTACACCGTGCCGCGTAGTTGCTTTTGCAACGGGCTCGGTTCGCTGCGGATGTCTTGCGTGAGATGGGCAATCTTGCCGATCTCGGTATTCATGCCGGTGCCGAAAACCACCGCACGGGCGCGACCTCGTAGCAGTGCGGTGCCGGCGAAAACGGCGTTCGGCAGCTCGATCCAGAGGAATCTACCGGAGATCAAAACCGGCTGATCGGATTTGTAGCGTCGCGCGGGGGAGGACTCACCTGTCAGCGAGGAGTTGTCGACTTCCACTTCGAAGGCTTCGAGCAAACGGCCATCGGCCGGGACAAAATCGCCTTGTTCCAGGATTATGAGGTCTCCAGGCACAAGGTCCGCCGCGTCGATTTCGGAGATTTTTCCGTCACGGATCACACAGCTTTTCTGCGCCATCAGCCGCTGCAACATTTCCAAGGCTCGATCCGACCTGTACTCTTGCATGAAAGCAAAAAGCCCATTGATAACGACCACCAGCAAAATCGCGATGCCCAGTTGTGGCAGATCCACGCCAGGAACGAAACAAAGCACGGCGGCAATCCAAAGCAGCACCGCAAAGAAGCTGAACAGGTTGCGCAACAATTTGACATACCAGGGTTCGCGTCGGACCCGCTGCAAGACATTGCGGCCGTAGTGTGCCAGCCGGCTCTGTGCTTCGGCCGAGGTGAGACCATTAGTGAGATCAGTCTCAAGCTCGAAACCGATTTGCTCCTGCGTCAGGTTCAGATAGGTGGGCAGCGCCGCGATTTGCTCCGCGCGCGCGATGACCTTTAGCACTCGACCAGGATCGCGCTGGTCCAGCAGTTCGTTGCGGATTGCCGGTAGCAAGGAAGAGATGCGTTGGAGGAGCTGCAGATGTTGCGCGGGTTGTTCCGCCGGCGTGGCGAGAAGCACAACCACGTGAACACGCTCATCATTGAGCTTCAATCCTTGCACGGAGAGACCGAGAATCAGTTCCGGAGTTGGTAAATTGTCGATGCGTACGTGGGGAACTGCGACACCCTGGCCGATATAGCTGTAACGCTCGGCTTGGTGCTGAGGTTTTGCCGCGTGCAGTTTTGGGGCGAGACCCTCGAGGTCCGAATAGACGCACAGCCGATCGACGGCTTCGGTAAAATCTCCCTTCAGCCCAAAAATTATTTTTTTGGCCTCGAGGCGCTCGGCGATCATCAATGGCCCCGTAAAAAGCGATTGTCGGAAGCCGGCCTGATTTGGAGCCGGCGGCCGACAGAATGGATCAGCGCGGCACCGATAATGAGCAGAAGAATCCCGAGTGGGCCGATGATTGGCTCACTCCGAGCTTTTCCGATAAGTAACAGGCACGAAAGAAGCGCCACGTGCTTTGCGAGCTTGAGCAGAAATGGAGCAATTAGGGACACGAGTTGGGCGTTTTTGATATGTGGGCGCTCGGCCGGATTTGCTGGTTGCAGACCGCGGTACATGCATTCTCGCGGTGCACTGTCTATGCCACGTAAACGGTTCAAGGGAACAGCGGTTTCCCACGGGTTTTTTCAGAGATGAAAAAATACCTGGATGTTTGTGCAGAATTGCAAAGAAGCCGTGAAGAAACTAAGAAGAATTCCTCGCTCCGAGCGGAACGCGAGGCTAGATTATTGTCGAATCCTCTCGATGGCCGGCCGACCGCGCTGGGGCTTTGCGGCCTCTGTGGCGATTGAGGCAAGCTGGTGATAATTAAGCAAAGACACTCTGCAGAGCATACGATAGCAGTGACGAGGAAAGTTCAATCATGAAACTGAGTAAAATTGTTGCGCCCACCGATCTTTCCAACCTCTCCCGGACGGCGCTCCGTTACGCCATGGAGTTGGCGCTCGAGCGAGGCGCTGAAGTGATCGTTTACAATGTCATCAGCGAAGATGGCGAATGGTTTGATAAAAACGACGAACTCAATCCGGTGAAAGCCTTAGTGCCGCAGCAGCGGCAGCGCTTAGCCGAATTTGTCAAGGAATCCTGCGCAGAATTTCTCAACCAACTAAAAGTTCAAGAAATTGTCGAAGTGGGTGTGCCGTACCGGGATATCGTGCGCAAAGCCTCCGATGAAAACGCCGACCTGATCGTGATGTCGACACACGGCCGTACCGGGCTCGAGCAAGTTATGCTGGGAAGCGTTACGGCTAAGGTAGTCGCCCGCGCAAGTTGCCCGGTCTTGTCACTACGGCCGGACAGATGAAGCGCTCTGCCGTTTCTGGAATTGAACCGAGAAGCGCTTGATCCCGGCGAGCAAAATCAAGGTTCCAAATCCCGCGGCAATTGCCAAGCCCAGCTCATGCAAAGATAACAACCCGAAGCGGAAAGCGCTGCGCAAAAAAGGCACGTAAAGCACGGCGGCCAAAAAGGCGATCGCACCCGCCATGACCCAGCAATACGCCGTATTGCGCGAGCGCAGGATTTGCCAAAGATTTCGCGACCAGGGCGATTGACGGTAATCAAGGTCAACAACCCGAGTACTGGTCATGGCGAACGAGCCGCAGCCGGGCTTCAGCAGAGCTGAAGTCGTGTGAGGTCTGCTCTTGCGGATACTGGGAAGGCTTCATCGGTCGGACTTGATGGCACGGGGTTGTGAAAGCAAAAAGTCGTCGACCACTTGAGCCAAATCCGGACGGTTGATTTCTTCCAGATCGTATCGCACGCGGCAGTAAGGCTTGGGCAAGCCCATCAGGCGGCCGAGATCCACGGGCGTCGCGACGATGATAGTATCGCAAGCGGTTGCGCGCACGGTGGCGGCCAGATCTTCGAGCTGAGCCTTCGAATAACCCATAGCGGGAAGCGCGCTACCGACCCAAGGGAAATTTTTGAAAGTGTCAATGAGAGTTCCTTTGGCATTAGGTTTGGGGTCGATAATTGCAGCGGCGCCGAGTTTTTGCGCCGCGATCATCCCGGAGCCGTAAGCCATCTCACCATGGGTGAGGGTCGGCCCGTCCTCGATCACCAGCACCTTTTTGCCCGTGATCAGCTCCGGTCGATCGACGACAATATTCGATCGGGCTTGGATCACGATTGCCGCCGGGTTGATCGCGGCAATGTTGGCCAGCACTCGCGCAACTCCCTCGACAGGCGCTGAGTCGATTTTATTCACGATCAAAACCTGCGCGCGGCGGAAGTTGGTTTCGCCTGGATGGTAGAGCAACTCGTGGCTGGCACGATGCGGGTCGAGAACGACGATCTCCAAATTAGCTCTGAAAAACGGCCAATCGTTATTGCCGCCATCCCAGAGAATAATATCCGCTTCTTGTTCGGCTCTTTCTAGAATCGCTGCATAATCGACGCCCGCATAGACAATGCTGCCGTTACGGATGTGCTGTTCGTATTCTTCTCGTTCCTCGATGGTGCAGCGCTGGCGGTCGCAATCCTCGATGGCCGCGAATCGTTGCACTGCCTGGCTGGCGAGATCGCCATAGGGCATCGGATGACGCACCACCACGGCCCGCAAACCGCGCGTTCGCAACAATCCAGCGATGCGCCGGATCACCGCGTCTTTTCCGCAGCCGGTACGCACGGCGCAGACCGAGATGACGGGGCGTCGTGACGAAATCGAGCTGCGCGCAGGGCCGATGAAGCGGAAATCGGCGCCGCACGCCAAAGCGCGCGACGCGAGGTGCATTACCGCTATGTGCGACAGATCGCTGTAGGCGAGTACGACTTCCTGAACTTCATATCGAACGATGATGCTTTCCAAATCCGTTTCCGGAAAGATCGGAATGCCATCCGGATAAAGGGGCCCGCACAGCGCCTCAGGATAGCGCCGACTCCCGATGCCGGGGATCTGTGCGGCTGTGAACGCCACGACATCGTAGTTTGAATCGTCGCGAAAGCAGACGTTGAAAATGTGAAAATCTCTCCCCGCGGCACCGAGAATCAGTATTCGTACACGCGCTCGCCGGTTATCGTTCTCCGACGATGCGCTAGCCCTCTCCAGCGACATGATCGTTATCCCCAAGCTGCTCGCGAAAAATGAGCAATAGATATGCCCCGCGCTCAAGTCTCAGATCGATGCGAATTCTGAATTTTCACTTAAGTTTTCTTGCAACTGCGAAATCAACGCTGCGGAATTGTCAGTTCCGCGACGGAACGCGCATCTTAATCATCTTTTTCCTGGCATAGGCTGTGCGTTTTGTTTTATTGACGAAGTAGCGCTGCCACGTATGAATCAGCGAAAGATCGCCTATTTCTCGATGGAAATCGGCCTGAGTTCAGATCTGCCCACTTATAGCGGCGGCCTTGGGGTGTTGGCCGGTGACATGATCCGCGCCGCCGCGGATTTAAGAGTTCCCATAGTGGCAGTGACGTTACTCCACCGCAAAGGCTACTTCTACCAGCGGCTTGACAACGATGGCCGACAGAGCGAAGAGCCGGTCGATTGGGCGATAGATGATTTTCTGACTGAGTTGCCGCAGCGAGCCAGCGTGACCATCGAAGGTCGAACGGTGGTGCTGCGGCCATGGCAATACGACGTCATCGGCCCCGGGGGGTTTAGCGTGCCGGTTTATTTTCTCGATGCCGATCTGGCGGAAAACTCGCCGACGGATCGGATGCTGACCCATTTTCTCTACGGCGGTGACGAGCGCTATCGGTTGATGCAAGAAGTGGTTCTCGGCATGGGCGGCGTGAGGGTGCTCCGCGCATTGGGACATCACAACATCGAGCGCTATCACATGAACGAGGGTCATTCGAGCTTGCTCGCGCTAGAGTTGTTGGACGAAGAGGCGCAGCGCGCCGGCAGAGCGTCGCCCAATAGGATCGACATTCAAACAGTTCGCGAAAAATGTGTTTTCACCACTCATACTCCGGTGGCGGCCGGGCACGATCGATTCCCGATCGAGCTTGTCAATCAGGTGCTGGGCAGAGGAGAAGTTGAAGAAATGAAGGACGTGTTTTGTTGCGACGACCTTCTGAACATGACGTATCTGGCGCTTAATCTTAGTCATTACGTCAATGGTGTCGCTAAGAAGCATGGAGAAGTATCGAGGTTAATGTTCGCCGGGTATACGATTGATGCGATCACCAATGGTGTTCACGCCGCAACTTGGACCGCCGATGCTTTCGCTCAACTTTACGACCGCTATATTCCTGGTTGGCGTCAAGATAATTTGAGCCTTCGATATGCACTAGGTATACCGCGGCAGGAGATCTGCCAGGCGCACTCGCATGCGAAAAAGCAGTTGCTCCATTACGTCAATCAGGAATCCAACGCCGGAATGGATAGCGATGTTTTTACCATCGGTTTTGCGCGACGGGCGGCGACTTACAAGCGCGCAGATTTACTTTTCAGCGATATCGAACGCCTTGAGGCTATCGCTATGCAGTATGGCGGATTGCAGATTGTCTATGCCGGCAAAGCGCATCCACAGGACGAAGCAGGTAAGGAACAAATCCAACGGGTATTTCGTGCGCGCGAGTTGCTGCGCGACAAGATCAAAATCGCTTATCT